>NZ_JBHVJX010000014.1:0-232381 GCF_042798755.1 Streptomyces sp. NPDC057743 | reverse complement strand
GGACGCTTCCTTCGGCCTGCCCTCGCGGGCTTCCTCCGGGCGCTTCCCTTCGGTCTTGCGTCTCCGACTCTATCAGATCCTTTCGGCCCTGATTTCCGCCGGTGCGATTCGGCCTTTCGGCTTCTTCGCGGTCCAACCTTACCAGATCCGTTTCCGTCTCCGGCCCCCTGTTGGAGCGGGGTTCGGCCGCTTCGCTTTCGCTTTTCGACCTTTCCGACTTTATCAGATCTTCGTTCGTTCCGGCCGCTGAGCGGCTGGTTCGAATTCCGTTCTGAATTACCCGTCGAAGGGGCTTGCCTTTCGGCTTTTCCGACATTAGCAGACTGCTCCGGTCGGAATTCTCCGCGTCCCGAGGAGAGACGTCCGTACGCACAGGCGTGGGGCGCTTCCCGTTCTGGCGGAACCGTAAACGTACTGGAGCGGGGCGCCTGGATGCAAATCCGGGCGCCCCGCTCCTACTTGAGGACCTTCGTACGGGTCGTCAGACCTCGACGACCACGGGAAGGATCATCGGGCGGCGACGGTAGTTGTCCGACACCCACTTGCCGACGGAGCGTCGGATCAGCTGCTGGAGCTGGTGGGGCTCGGCGATGCCGTCCTGGGCCGCCTTGGCCAGCGCCTCGTCGATCTTGGGGATGACGCCCTGGAACTCGCTGTCGTCGATCCCCGAGCCACGGCCGTGGACGTTGGGGCCACCCACCGTCTTGCCGGTGCTGCTGTCCACGACGACGAAGATCGAGATGATGCCCTCGTCGCCCAGGATGCGGCGGTCCTTGAGGTGGGTCTCGGTGACGTCGCCGACCGAGAGGCCGTCGACGTAGACGTAGCCGGCCTGGACCTTGCCGCTGATCTTGGCGATGCCGTCGACCAGGTCGACGACCACACCGTCCTCGGCGATCACGATGCGGTCCTTGGGGATGCCCGTGAGGGCGCCCAGTTCGGCGTTGGCGCGGAGGTGGCGCCATTCGCCGTGCACCGGCATGAGGTTCCGCGGCTTGCAGATGTTGTAGAAGTACAGCAGCTCGCCGGCCGAGGCGTGGCCCGAGACGTGGACCTTGGCGTTGCCCTTGTGGACCACGTTCGCGCCCCAGCGGCTGAGGCCGTTGATCACGCGGTAGACCGCGTTCTCGTTGCCGGGGATCAACGACGACGCCAGGATCACCGTGTCGCCCTGGACGATGCGGATCTGGTGGTCGCGGTTGGCCATCCGGGAGAGGGCGGCCATCGGTTCGCCCTGGGAGCCGGTGCAGACCAGCACGACCTCGTCGTCCGGGAGGTCGTCAAGGGTCTTGACGTCGACGACCAGGCCCGCGGGGACCTTGAGGTAGCCCAGTTCGCGGGCGATGCCCATGTTGCGGACCATCGAGCGCCCGACGAAGGCGACCCGGCGGCCGTACTCGTGGGCCGCGTCCAGGATCTGCTGGATGCGGTGCACGTGGCTGGCGAAGCTGGCGACGATGATGCGCTTGTTGGCGCTCGCGAACACCTGGCGCAGCACGTTGGAGATGTCGCGCTCCGGCGGGACGAAGCCGGGGACCTCCGCGTTGGTGGAGTCGGTGAGGAGGAGATCGATGCCCTCCTCGCCCAGCTTGGCGAAGGCCGGGAGGTCGGTGAGCCGGCGGTCCAGCGGGAGCTGGTCCATCTTGAAGTCGCCGGTGTGCACCACCATGCCCGCGGGGGTGCGGATGGCGACCGCGAGCGCGTCCGGGATGGAGTGGTTGACGGCGATGAACTGGCACTCGAAGGGGCCCAGCCGCTCGCGGTCGCCCTCGGCGACCTCCAGCGTGTACGGGCGGATCCGGTGCTCCTGGAGCTTGGCCTCGATGAGGGCGAGGGTCAGCTTGGAGCCGATGAGCGGGATGTCCGGCTTCTCCCGAAGGAGGTAGGGGACGCCGCCGATGTGGTCCTCGTGTCCGTGCGTGAGCACGATGCCGTCGATGTCGTCGAGGCGATCCCTGATGGACGTGAAGTCCGGCAGGATCAGGTCGATTCCGGGCTGCTCCTCCTCCGGGAAGAGCACTCCGCAGTCGACGATCAACAGCCGGCCGCCGTACTCGAAGACCGTCATGTTGCGGCCGATCTCGCCCAGGCCGCCGAGCGGGGTGACGCGCAGGCCACCCTCGGGGAGCTTCGGCGGGGCGCCGAGCTCGGGGTGCGGATGACTCAAAAGACTCTCCTCACCACGCACGCCACGATGCCGTCGAGGCACGTGGCGCGCGTGACATTCGTGCACTTGCTATAGGGCGTTTGTTGGTCCGTATTCAGTTGTGAAGTCTGTGTTCTAGAGCTGTACCCCGCCGGCGGCGAGATCGCGCTTGAGCTGTTCGGTCTCCTCGGGCGAGAGGTCGACCAGCGGCAGCCGCAGCGGGCCGCTGGGCAGGCCCTGCAGTGCGAGCGCCGCCTTGGTCGTGATCACGCCCTGGGTCCGGAACATGCCGGTGAAGACGGGCAGCAGCTTCTGGTGGATCTCCGTCGCCTTGGTGACGTCACCGTTGAGGTGGGCGTCGAGGAGGGCGCGCAGCTCCGGCGTGACGACGTGGCCCACCACGGAGACGAAGCCGACCGCACCGACCGAGAGCAGCGGGAGGTTGAGCATGTCGTCGCCGCTGTACCAGGCGAGGCCGGAGCGGGCGATGGCCCAGCTGGCGCGGCCGAGGTCGCCCTTGGCGTCCTTGTTGGCGACGATCCTGGGGTGTTCGGCGAGCCGCACCATGGTGTCCGTGTTGATCGGGACGCCGCTGCGGCCGGGGATGTCGTAGAGCATCACGGGCAGGTCGGTGGCGTCCGCGATCGCGGTGAAGTGGCGCAGCAGGCCCTCCTGCGGGGGCTTGCTGTAGTACGGCGTCACCGCGAGCAGGCCGTGCGCGCCGGCGTCCTGCGCGGCGCGGGCCAGCTCAAGGCTGTGCCGGGTGTCGTTGGTGCCGGCTCCGGCCACGACGAAGGCCCGGTCGCCGACAGCTTCGACCACGGCGCGGACCAGTTGGGCTTTCTCCGCATCGCTGGTGGTCGGGGACTCTCCGGTGGTGCCGTTGACGACGAGGCCGTCGTTACCGGCGTCCACCAGGTGGGCGGCGAGCCGCTGCGCGCCGTCGAGATCGAGAGCGCCATCCGCCGTGAACGGCGTGACCATGGCGGTCAGCACCCGCCCGAAGGGGGTCTGCGGTGTGGAAGTCGGAGCCATGGGTCCCACGCTACTCGTAGGGCGCCGTGGGGTGCTCCTCTGGGGAGCGGGGAGGTGGACTCCGGCACTGCCTGCTCGGGGGTTCAAGCAGTGCCGGGTCCGTTTGTTCAGCGTAGATGAACTTCTCAAAATGCCGCAATCCGGACACTTCGGACGGGTATTGCGGTGGTCGGCGTCCCGTCCGTCGTGGCGATGTCGGCGTGCCCTGCGAGAGCGGGGTCCTTACGGGGCAATGCGGCCGTTCGCATTGAAGGCGGCGTAGGTGAGGGGCATGAGCTTGGCCCAGTGGGCCTCCATCTGCTCGCCCACCATCTCGATCTCGCGCTGCGGGAAGGACGGGACCTTCGCCTGCTCGTGCTGGGTGCGCAGCCCGAGGAAGTGCATCAGGGAGCGGGCGTTGCAGGTGGCGTACATCGAGGAGTAGAGGCCGACGGGGAGGACCGCGCGGGCCACCTCGCGGGCCACACCCGCGGCGAGCATCTCCTGGTACGCGGCGTACGCCTGGCGGTAGGAGTCCTCCATCACGCGGCCGGTGAGCTCGGACTGCGCCGGAGTGCCCTCGACGAACTCGTACTTGCCGGGGCGGCCCTGCTGGACCAGCTTGCGGGACTCACCGGGGACGTAGAAGACCGGCTCCAGCTGGCGGTAGCGGCCGGACTCCTCGTTGTACGACCAGCCGACGCGGTGGCGCATGAACTCGCGGAAGACGAAGATCGGGGCGCTGATGAAGAACGTCATGGAGTTGTGCTCGAACGGGCTGCCGTGCCGGTCCCGCATCAGGAAGTTGATCAGGCCCTTGGAGCGCTCCGGGTCCTTGGTCAGCTCGTCGAGGGACTGCTCGCCGGCCGTCGAGACCCGGGCCGCCCACAGCACATCGCTGTCTGCTGCGCTGCGCTTGACCAGCTCGACCGTCACCTCGCTGCGGAAGCTGACGGGGGCGCTCTCAGCGCTGTCGGGGGTGTGGGACACCGGCGGTTCCTTCCGTTCGATCCTCGTGCGCGCCAAGCCTACGGCCCGCCACTGACAGCCGAGGAAATGGCGGCTGATGCCGCGTTAGCGGCAAAACGGACAAACGTTGACCCCGACTGCGGGGCGGCGGGCGGCAGTTGATATTTTTCACAGAAGTAACGGAAAACGGGCACCAAACGGACGCCTCACACGTCTCTACCTGTGACAGTGCCCACTTCGAGGTTCCAAGGAGAGCCCCCTCATGTTCCGCCGGCGAGAGCCCGTCCCGTTCGCCTTCGTTGCCGAGGCAGACCGGTTCCGCAGCAATGTCACTCCCCCGCCGCGTCCGCGTCCTTCGCGTACGCAGCTCGTCGGCCAGTTCCTGATCACCCTCACCGTGGTGGGTGGCCTGACGGGTTCCCTGCTGTTCGGCCTGCCCGCCCTCCAGCAGGACACCTCCGGCGCGACCGGGGTGCACCAGTCCGAGGCCGCGCACCGCTGACCGGGCGGGCGGGGCGGGCCACCGGGTGGTTCCGCTCCGCCGCTCCCGATAGCCTCACCGCTCACAGCTTCCGTCGGCATGCCCTGCGTGCTGACCAGCCCCGAGTGAGGACCAGCCGTGCCCCTGCCCTTCCTGACGGCCGACCGCGCCCTCCAGGCCGACGGCCGCGCGGATCCCGTACCCCCGTCGGATCTCGGCCCCGACCATTGGCGCCGTCCCTACCGCCCCGGACCGTGGCGGGTGGGGACGGCGGCCGTGTTTCTGCTGCTCGCCTCGTTCGTGCTGCTCTCGGCGCTGATCATCGCGCTGGCCGGGGCGCCGGTCGGGGCGGCGGTGTGTGCGGCGGTGGGGCTGTTGGTGATCGCGCTGGCGCTGCGGCTGGTGCGGGTCGGGATCTGGGTGAGCGCCCAGGGTCTGCGGCAGGTGAACCTGCTGCGGACCACGACCCTGCCGTGGTCCGCGGTCGCCGCGGTCCGCACCGTCCAACAGCCGGTGCGCTGGCTGGGGTTGCCGCGGACGGTGCAGGGCCAGGCGCTGCGCGTGGACCGGGCGTCCGGCGAGCCGCTGCGCGCGGTGGTGACCGACCACAGCGGGGACTTCCTCGGCCGCGCGGAGACGTTCGAGAGCGCCGTCGACGCGCTGGAGGCGTGGGCGGCGGAGTACCGGTAGGGCCTTAAGGGGTGGGGGAACGGATCCCGTAGGGGATGCGAGGCCCCCGCCGCCAGGCAACCGCGCCTCGGCCGTCCCCGTCGCCGCACCCGCCCGAGCAACCTCAACCTCAACCTCAACCGCCCGGCCCCGTACGGCAGTTGTGTACGGGGCCGGGCGGTCGGGGTTGCGGGGCCCGCTGGTCAGGTGGTGTGGGCGGGGAGGGGGCGGCCGTCGTGCAGGGCGATGGCGCGTTGCATGGCCTTGCGGGCGCGGGGGGTGTCCCGGGCGTCCCGGTAGGCGACGGCGAGGCGGAACCAGGTGCGCCAGTCGTCGGGGGCCTCCTCGGTCTCGGCCTGGCGGCGGGCGAAGGCCGCGTCCGCCGCGTCCCGGTCGATCCGGCCGCCGGGGGTGCGCGCGAGGTCCTCGTCGGGCAGGCCACCCTCCGCCGCCAGTTCCTGGGCCAGCCGGTTCGCGTCGCGGGCGAAGCGGGTGTTGGCCCACAGGAACCAGCCGCCCAGGAACGGCAGGACGAAGGCCACCGCGCCCATGCCCATCGCCGCCGGTTCGCCGGTCAGCAGGAGGAGCACGCCCTCCATCGCCACCACGCCGAAGACGAGCACCAGCACGGTGGCGAGGAAGACGTAGGTGATCTTTCCGCCCATGGTCAGTCCAGGTCGAGGAAGTTCTCCAGGCCCATCGTCAGGCCCGGAGCGGACACCACGCGGCGCACGCCGAGCAGGATGCCCGGCATGAAGCTGCTGTGGTGGAGGGAGTCGTGGCGGATGGTGAGGGTCTCGCCCACCCCGCCGAGCAGCACCTCCTGGTGGGCCAGGAGGCCGCGCAGCCGGACCGAGTGGACCGGGACGCCGTCCACGTCCGCGCCGCGGGCGCCGTCCAGCGCGGTGCTGGTGGCGTCCGGCTGGGGCGGGCAACCGGCCGCCGCGCGGGCCTCGGCGATCAGCCGGGCGGTGCGGGCGGCGGTGCCGGACGGCGCGTCCGCCTTGTTCGGGTGGTGCAGCTCGACGATCTCCGCGGACTCGAAGAAGCGGGCCGCCTGCTGCGCGAACCGCATGGTGAGGACCGCACCGATGGAGAAGTTCGGGGCGATCAGCACGCCCGCGCCGGGGGCGGCGTCGAGCCAGCTGCGCAGGCGCGCGAGGCGCTCCTCGGTCCAGCCGGTGGTGCCGACCACGCCGTGGATCCCGTGCCGCAGGCAGAAGTCGAGGTTGTCCATCACCGCGTCGGGGGTGGTGAGTTCCACCGCGACCTGGGCGCCGGTCTCGACCAGCGTCTCCAGCTTGTCGCCGCGGCCCAGGGCCGCGACCAGCTCCATGTCGTCGGCGGCCTCGACGGCCCGGACGGCCTCGGAGCCGATGCGCCCCTTGGCTCCGAGGACGGCCACGCGCAGCTTGCTCATCGAATCTCCGCTCTCTTTCGTGGTGGGGCTGCCCGCCGACACCGCCTAGGCGACGGCGTCGTCCAGGCGGGCCGCCTGCCGGTCCTTCAGGGGGCCGATGACGGACAGCGAGGGGCGTGCGCCCAGGACATCACGGGCCACCGCGCGGACCTCGTCCGGGGTCACCGCCGATATCCGGGCCAGCACCTCGTCGACCGACATGTGCTCGCCCCAGCACAGTTCGCTCTTGCCGAGCCGGTGCATCAGGGCGCCGGTGTCCTCCAGGCCGAGGACCGTGGAGCCGCGCAACTGACCGATCGCGCGCCGGATCTCGTCGTCGGTGAGGCCCTCGGACGCCACCGTGTCGAGCTCGTCGCGGCAGATCTTGAGCACGTCGTGCACCTGGTTGGGCCGGCAGCCGGCGTAGACGCCGAACAGGCCGCAGTCGGCGAAGCCCGAGGTGAAGGAGTACACGCTGTAGGCCAGGCCGCGCTTCTCGCGGACCTCCTGGAAGAGACGGGAGCTCATCCCGCCGCCCAGGGCGGTGTTCAGCACGCCCATCGCCCAACGCCGGTCGTCGTTGCGGGACATGCCGGGCATGCCCAGGACCACGTGGGCCTGTTCGGTCCGGCGGTTGAGCAGTTCGACCCGGCCGGCGGTGCGCAGCGGGCGGTGGCCGCCGCGCGGGGCGAGCGGGGCGGCCTCCGGGCGGCCCAGCGCGCCGGCCCGCTCGAAGGCCCGGCGCACCAGCCGGACGACCTTGGCGTGGTCGACGTTGCCGGCGGCGGTGACGACCAGGTGGGTCGGGTCGTAGTGCTTCTTGTAGAAGCGGCGGATGCGGTCGGGGGTGAGCGCGTTGACGGTGTCGACGGTGCCCAGGACCGGGCGGCCCAGCGGGGTGTCGCCGAGCATGGTGTGCGCGAACAGGTCGTGCACGCAGTCGCCGGGGTCGTCCTCGGTCATCGCGATCTCTTCGAGGATCACCCCGCGCTCGGCGTCCACGTCCGCGGCCTCGATCAGCGAGCCGGTGAGCATGTCGCACACCACGTCGATGGCGAGCGGCAGATCGGTGTCGAGCACCCGCGCGTAGTAGCAGGTGTACTCCTTCGCCGTGAAGGCGTTCATCTCGCCGCCGACCGCGTCGACGGCGGCCGAGATGTCCAGGGCGGAGCGGCGCTCGGTGCCCTTGAAGAGCAGGTGCTCCAGGTAGTGGGTGGCACCGTTCAGGGACGGCGTCTCGTCGCGGGAGCCGACGTGCGCCCAGATCCCGAAGGTGACCGAACGGACGGTGGGCAGCGTCTCGGTGACCACGCGCAGGCCACCGGGGAGGGTGGTGCGGCGGACCGTGCCGGCCCCCGCGGTGCCCTTCAGAAGCGTTTGGGTACGGGCGACGGCCCGCCCCTCAGAGGAGGTGCGGGCCGTCGTCGCGTGCGTGCGGGACGTCACTTGGCGGCGTCGTCCTTCGTGTCGTCCTTGGCGGCGTCCTCGTCCTCGATCACGGGGATCAGGGAGAGCTTGCCGCGCTGGTCGATCTCGGCGATCTCGACCTGGACCTTGGCGCCCACGCCGAGCACGTCCTCGACGTTCTCGACGCGCTTGCCGCCGGCCAGCTTGCGGATCTGCGAGATGTGCAGCAGGCCGTCCTTGCCCGGGAGCAGGGACACGAACGCACCGAAGGTGGTCGTCTTGACGACGGTGCCCAGGTAGCGCTCGCCGACCTCCGGCATGGTCGGGTTGGCGATGCCGTTGATCGTGGCGCGGGCGGCCTCGGCGGCCGGGCCGTCGGCGGCACCGATGTAGATGGTGCCGTCGTCCTCGATCGTGATGTCGGCGCCGGTGTCCTCCTGGATCTGGTTGATCATCTTGCCCTTGGGGCCGATGACCTCACCGATCTTGTCCACCGGGATCTTGACGGTGATGATCCGCGGCGCGTTCGGCGACATCTCGTCCGGGACGTCGATGGCCTCGTTCATCACGTCGAGGATGTGCAGGCGGGCGTCGCGGGCCTGCTTCAGCGCGGCGGCCAGGACCGAGGCGGGGATGCCGTCGAGCTTGGTGTCGAGCTGGAGCGCGGTGACGAACTGCTTGGTGCCGGCGACCTTGAAGTCCATGTCACCGAAGGCGTCCTCCGCACCGAGGATGTCGGTGAGGGCGACGTAGTGGGTCTTGCCGTCGATCTCCTGGGAGATCAGGCCCATGGCGATGCCGGCGACCGGGGCCTTGAGCGGCACACCGGCGTTCAGCAGCGACATCGTCGAGGCGCAGACCGAGCCCATGGACGTCGAGCCGTTGGAGCCCAGCGCCTCGGAGACCTGGCGGATCGCGTAGGGGAACTCCTCGCGCGTCGGCAGCACCGGCGCGATGGCGCGCTCGGCGAGCGCACCGTGGCCGATCTCGCGGCGCTTGGGCGAGCCCACGCGGCCGGTCTCACCGACGGAGAACGGCGGGAAGTTGTAGTTGTGCATGTAGCGCTTGCGGGTCACCGGGGAGAGGGTGTCCAGCTGCTGCTCCATGCGGAGCATGTTGAGGGTGGTGACGCCCAGGATCTGGGTCTCGCCACGCTCGAACAGCGCGGAGCCGTGCACCCGCGGGATCGCCTCGACCTCGGCGGCGAGCGTACGGATGTCCGTGACGCCGCGGCCGTCGATGCGCTTCTTCTCCTTGATGACGCGCTCGCGGACCAGGGACTTGGTCAGCGCGCGGTACGCGGCGGAGATCTCCTTCTCGCGGCCCTCGAAGTCCGGGAGGAGCTTCTCGGCGGCGAGCGCCTTGACGCGGTCCAGCTCGGCCTCGCGCTCCTGCTTGCCGGCGATGGTGAGCGCCTGGGCGAGCTCGCCCTTGACGGCCTTGGTGAGCGCCTCCAGGACGTCGTCCTGGAAGTCGAGGAAGATCGGGAACTCGCCGACCGGCTTGGCGGCCTTGGCGGCCAGGTCCGACTGGGCCTTGCACAGGACCTTGATGAACGGCTTGGCGGCCTCCAGGCCGGCCGCGACGACCTCTTCGGTCGGGGCCTCGGCGCCGCCCTTGACCAGCTCGATGGTCTTCTCGGTGGCCTCGGCCTCGACCATCATGATCGCGACGTCGCCGTCGGGCAGCACCCGGCCGGCCACGACCATGTCGAAGACCGCGTCCTCCAGCTCGGTGTGGGTCGGGAACGCCACCCACTGGCCGTTGATCAGGGCGACGCGGGTGCCGCCGACGGGGCCAGAGAAGGGCAGGCCGGCCAGCTGCGTGGAGCAGGAGGCGGCGTTGATGGCGACCACGTCGTAGAGGTGGTCGGGGTTGAGCGCCATGACCGTCTCGACGATCTGGATCTCGTTGCGCAGGCCCTTCTTGAAGGACGGACGCAGCGGCCGGTCGATGAGGCGGCAGGTGAGGATGGCGTCCTCGGAGGGGCGGCCCTCACGGCGGAAGAAGGAGCCGGGGATCTTCCCGGCTGCGTACATCCGCTCCTCGACGTCGACGGTCAGCGGGAAGAAGTCCAGCTGGTCCTTCGGCTGCTTGGAGGCGGTGGTGGCCGACAGCACCATGGTGTCGTCGTCCAGGTACGCGACGGCGGAGCCGGCGGCCTGCTTGGCCAGGCGGCCCGTCTCGAAGCGGATGGTGCGGGTGCCGAACGAACCGTTGTCGATAACGGCCTCGGCGTAGTGGGTCTCGTTCTCCACCAGGAATATCTCCTCGTCTGCGTCCGCTGCCCGTGTGGCAGGGGACCGTCTTCGGTGGAGCGCCGGTGCGGGCCGGTCTTCGATCGAAGCACCCGGAGTGCTGCCTCATGGGGTGACCACGGGCGGTCCGGGGGCCACTACCGAGGACCGGCGGCCAAAGGGCGCTCTACCGCGTTCGCTTTTGCGATATGGCACCAGACTACAAAGCATCCGTCCACCATGCGGTGGTACCGGTGTCCGGTGCGTACGGCAAAGGGAGCGGCCCCCGGCGGGAACCGCTCCCTCTACGGCGTCTTACTTGGCGCCCGCCGCGCCGCGGCGGATGCCCAGGCGCTCGACCAGCGCGCGGAAGCGCGTGATGTCCTTCTTCGCCAGGTACTGCAGCAGGCGGCGGCGCTGGCCGACGAGCAGCAGCAGACCACGGCGGGAGTGGTGGTCGTGCTTGTGGGTCTTGAGGTGCTCGGTCAGGTCCGAGATGCGGCGGGAGAGCAGCGCGACCTGGACCTCGGGGGAGCCGGTGTCACCCTCCTTGGTGGCGAACTCGGCAATGATCTGCTTCTTCGTGGCGACGTCGAGCGACATCCGTACTCCTTGGGGTTCCGGTCCACGAGCGCCCCTGGAATTACTACACAGGGAATCTTCGATTACTCCAGTGGACCGTCACACAGCGTACCAGCTGGCGACGGCCCCCCGACCGGGTGGTCGAGGGGCCGCCGTGGGGTCCGATGTCGCGGCTAGTTGCCGGTCAGGCCGCGGACGGTGCTGTAGACGTTCAGCACCGCCAGGCACAGCGGCACCAGGGACAGCAGGACCAGGCCGTCGAAGATGTCGAAGATCCGGCCCCAGAAGGGGGTGACGCCCTTCTTCGGGACGATCAGTCCGACGCCGACGAGGATGGCCGCGCCCACCGCGATGCTGCTGGAGAACCAGACGGTGCGGACGTTCAGCGGGCCGGAGTCCTGGAAGCGCTCCAGGTTGACGAAGATGTCCATCGGCGGGTGCAGCGCGATGCCCAGGACGAGCAGCACGATGGTGAGGATGCCGGCGATGGTCAGGCAGGCGACCTGCGCGGTGTAGTCGAAGAGCCGGGCGCGCAGCATGATCGTGATGCCCGCGGCGAGCGCCATGACCTGGGCCCAGACGTTGTCCGAGAAGCCGAGGACGACGCCGGCGGAGCCGACGACGAGGGCGGAGCAGCCGGCGACCAGGCCCAGCAGCAGCTCGTGGCCGCGCTTGGCCTGGTTGCCGATCTTCACGAAGTCGACGGACTCGGCCTCGGAGCCGCTCTCCAGGGCGCCCTTGGCGATCTGGTCGGGCGACTGGTAGCCGATCGGGAGTCGGGCGAAGCGCGCGGAGAGGCTGGGCAGCCAGGCCACCAGGGCGATGGAGACCACGGCGGTGACCGCGGCGACCTCGATCGGGGCGGCGTCGGTGAGGATCGCGGCGAAGACCGAGAGGGTGCCGATGGCGGAGAGGAACGCGGCCGCGACGAAGGGGGCGTCACCACGCGGCAGCATGACCACCAGGAGCACGGACGCGATCAGTACGGTCACGCAGCCGACGAGCAGGTGGAGCCGGCCGGGGCCGCCGCCCGTATCGACGGGGAAGATGCCGGAGCCGGCGATGAGCAGGTGCGGCAGCGACGCCAACCCCAGCGCGATCGAGGAGGCGTGGTCGTCGTAGACCCGGGCGCGGACGCCGGACAGGGCGACCAGGACGACGCCGACCACGCCGGCGATGATGCCGGGCAGCCGGTGCATGTCGCGGTTGACCGGGTTCGAGAACCACAGCGCGAACGCCATCATCACCAGCAGCAGCACGCCGGCGCTGAGGCCGACGACCCGCATCAGGTCATCGCTCCAGCGGCTGCGGTTCTGCTTGACCGCGGAGGCGATGGCGTCCGAGACGTCGTCGAAGACGGGCAGCGGGAGCGACTCCGCGAACGGCTTCAGCAGCAGCAGGTCGCCGTCGAGGATCTGCTGCTGCGCGAGCGACTGCCCGGCGTCGAGGACGGTGCCGTCGCGCCGTACGAGGTGGTACCCGGTCGGGGCGCCCTCGGCCTGGGACTGCCCGGAGAGCCGCAGGATCTCCGGGTAGATATCGACGAGTGCCACGTCCTCCGGCAGCGCCACGTCGATCCGTGCGTCCGGCGCGGCGACAGTGACCCGGCAAAAGCCGGTGCCAGTGCTCGTGCTCACCTGGCGGTTCCCCCTATCCGTTGGGCGTTTTGTCGCGTCGCGCGCCCTATATATAAGGCCGTCCGTACGGGGCTGTGGCGCGCTCGCGGGGCGTCAGCGTACCGTCCGATCGGGGCACTGCCCCACCCACCCCTTGACTTGACGCCTAACAGTAGGATCAACGCCTGCGTCGGGCCAAGGACTTGGCTCGGGGGACCGTCGAATCCAACGGGGGCGGTCCGAGACTGCGAGATGCATGAAGGACTGATGCCTCGGTGAGCGTTGTCATCGTCAAGCGCCCGCCCCGCGCGCTTCCACCTGAAGTCCCCTCGGAGGAGGTGGTACTTGAGGCACCTCCGGAACTCCCCCGACAGGGAGAGCCGGAGAGTCTGCTGATGACCTTCATGCCCATGATGGGCATGGCGTCTTCGGCGGGCTTCCTGTTCATGGGGAAACAGCCGTTCATGATGGTCATGGGCGGCTTCATGGTTGCTGCCACGCTGTCGATGGCGATCATGCAGATCGTCAAGTCCCGCCAGGGGCCTTCCGGACAGATGCTCCAGGAGCGCCAGGACTACCTCAAGTACCTTGCGCAGAAGCGGAAAGAGGTGCGCCGCACCGCGCGCAGGCAGCGGGACGCGCAGCTGTTCACCCATCCCGACCCGAGCCAGTTGTGGTCCGTGGTCGCCGAGGGCAAGCGGGTGTGGGAGCGCCGGGTGAACGACCCGGACTTCGCCCAAGTGCGCCTGGGATTGGGGCCGCAGCAGCTCGGCACGCCGCTGCGCGCACCGGAGACCGCGCCGGTCGATGAGCTGGAGCCGCTGACCGCGCACGCGATGAAGGAGTTCCTCGACAAGCACGGCCATCTGGAGAACCTCCCGTTGGCGGTGTCGCTGCGCGCCTTCTACCACCTGACCGTCTCAGGTGACCCGGACACCGTCTACGGCGCCTCCCGCGCCATCATCGCCCAGTTGTGCACCCTGCACTCGCCCGAGGACCTGGTGGTGGCCGTCGTTGCCGCGCCGGGTGCGCAGGCCGAGTGGGAGTGGACGAAGTGGCTGCCGCAGGTCCAGGACAAGACCACCGACGGCGCCGGCACCCGCCGGCTGGTGGTCTCGGACCTCGGTGAGATCGAGGAGTTGCTGGCGGACGAGCTGGAGGGCCGCGGGCGGTTCAACCCGCAGGGCCAGCCGGTGACCGACACCCCGCACGTCGTCATCGTGCTGGACGGCGGCGACGTCCCGATGGACTCGGTGATCGCCGGGGCCGAGGGCCTCCAGGGCGTCACCATCCTGGAGATCGTGCCGGGCGACCTCGACGAGATCCGCGGCGGCCTGGCCGTGCAGGTGTGGCCGGAGAAGCTGGTGCTGGAGTCCGCGAGCGGCGCGGTCTACCACGGCGTGTGCGACACCCTGTCGATCGCCGAAGCGGAGGCGCTGGCCCGGCAGTTGGCCCCCCTGCGGGCCGGTGCGGGGGCGGACGGCGAGGAACCGCTGCTGTCCGCACTGGACTTCACCGACCTGCTCAACATCGGCGACGCCGGCACGCTGGACGTCTCGCGCACCTGGCGTCCCCGGACGCTGGCCGAGCGGCTGCGGGTGCCGATCGGTGTCGACCGCGACGGCCAGCCGGTCATGCTGGACATCAAGGAAGCCTCGCAGCAGGGCATGGGTCCGCACGGCCTGTGTGTCGGCGCGACCGGTTCCGGTAAGTCCGAGGTGCTGCGCACCCTGGTGCTCGCGCTCGCGGTCACGCACTCCTCGGAGACCCTGAACTTCATCCTCGCCGACTTCAAGGGTGGCGCCACCTTCACGGGCATGGCGGACATGCCGCACGTCGCGGCGGTCATCACCAACCTCGGCGAGGACGTCACCCTGATCGACCGCATGCGCGACTCGATCACCGGTGAACTCCAGCGCCGTCAGGAGCTGCTGCGCTCGGCGGGCAACTACGCCAACATCACCGACTACGAGAAGGCGCGGGCCGCCGGCGCCCCGCTGGACCCGCTGCCGTCGCTGGTGATGATCATCGACGAGTTCTCCGAACTCCTCGCCGCCAAGCCCGACTTCATCGAGATGTTCATCCAGATCGGCCGCATCGGCCGGTCCATGGGTGTGCACATGCTGCTCGCCTCGCAGCGTCTGGAAGAGGGCAAGCTGCGCGGTCTGGACACCTTCCTCTCCTACCGCCTGGGTCTGCGCACCTTCTCGGCCGCCGAGTCGCGCACCGCGATCGGTGTGCCGGACGCCTACCACCTGCCGAACGTCCCCGGCTCCGGCATCCTGAAGTACGACACCGAGACGATGGTCCAGTTCAAGGCCGCCTACGTCTCCGGCACGTACCGGGGGCCGAACGGCGGCGGGCGCGCCGGCGGTGGCGGTGGCGGGTCGAACCGGCTGCCGGTGCCGTTCACCGCGGCCCCGGTCATCGAGCAGATCATCGAGGACCCGACCCCGATCGAGCCGGACCCCAACGAGGTCGACGACGCGCTGGCCGACACCGTCCTGGACGTCATGGTCCAGCGGATGCAGGGGCAGGGCCCGCCGGCCCACCAGGTGTGGCTGCCGCCGCTGGAGGAGCCGCCCACGGTCAACCAGTTGCTGCCGGCCCTGGCCGTCACCCCCGAACGGGGCGTGCACGCACCGGAGTACACCGCGCTGGGCAAGCTGGTGGTGCCGGTCGCGCTGGTGGACAAGCCGTTCGAGCAGCGGCGTGACGTGATGTACCTGGACTTCTCCGCCGGTGCCGGTCACGGCCTGGTCGTCGGTGGTCCGCAGTCCGGCAAGTCGACCCTGATCCGGTCCACGATCGCCGGGTTCGCGCTCACCCACACCCCGGCCGAAGTGCAGTTCTACTGCCTGGACTTCGGCGGCGGCGGCATGCTGAGCATGGAGGGCCTGGCGCACGTCGGCGGGGTCGCCTCGCGACTGGACGCGGAGAAGGTCCGCCGCACAGTCGCCGAGGTCACCGGCATCCTCAACGAGCGCGAGGAGTTCTTCCGCTCCAACAACATCGACTCCATCGCGACCTACCGCCAGCGGCGGGCCGCGGGCGCCTTCCCCGACCAGAAGTGGGGCGACGTCTTCCTCATCATCGATGGTTGGGGCACGTTCAAGACCGACTACGAGCAGCTCGACCCGGTGATCCTGGACATCGCCGGCCGGGGTCTCGGCTTCGGTGTCCACCTGGTCATCGGCGCCTCCCGCTACACCGAGGTCCGTCCCGCCCTGCGCGACCAGCTCCTCAACCGCGTCGAGCTGCGCCTGGGTGACCCGATGGAGTCGGAGTTCGACCGCAAGCGCGCGGAGAACGTCCCGATGGGCAAGCCGGGCCGCGGTCTCTCCCCGGACAAGCTGGACTTCCTGGCCGCGCTGCCGCGCCTGGACGGCATGCAGGACCCGGAGACCCTCAGCGACGGCGTCGCCAACCTGGTGCAGACGGTCAACGAGCACTGGCAGGGCGAGCACGCCCCCAAGGTGCGGATGCTGCCGACCATGCTGCACGCCTCCGACCTGCCCCGGGGCGGCGACTACCCGGAGCACGGCATCGCGATCGGCGTCGACGAGACCACGCTGTCCCCGGCGTTCATCGACTTCGAGACCGACCCGCTGCTGGTCATCTACGGCGAGAGCGAGTCCGGCAAGTCCTCGCTGCTGCGCCTGCTGACCAAGCAGATCGCGGAGCGGTACGCGTCCGACAAGGCGCTGATGGTGGTCTCCGACTACCGGCGCGCGCTGCTCGGCGAGCTCCCCGACTCGCACGTGTACAAGTACTGTGCCGCGGGGCCGCAGTTGCAGGAGGTCATCTCCGGGCTGGCCGGTTCGCTGGGCCGGCGGATGCCGGGCCCGGACGTCACGCCGGAGCAGCTGCGCAACCGCAGCTGGTACGACCTGCCGGACGCGTTCGTGATCGTCGACGACTACGACCTGGTGGCGACCAGCAGCGGCAACCCGCTGCAACCGCTGCTGGAGTACCTGCCGTTCGCCCGTGACCTGGGTCTGCGCCTGATCCTGGCGCGCAGCTCCTCGGGTGCCGGCCGGTCCTCGTTCGAGCCGGTCATGCAGCGCTCCAAGGAGCTCGGCGCGCAGGGCCTGATCCTGTCCGCCGACCCGGCCGAGGGCCCGCTGATGGGCAACGTCAAGGGTCAGCAACTGACGCCGGGACGAGGCATGTTCATCACGCGCAAGCGCGGTGCGCAGCTGGTCCAGACGGGCTTCCTGCCGTTGAGCGGGCAGTGACCGGGGGCCGGTAGACCGGTATAGCCGGTCGTCGTGACCGGTGGCCTGTGGCCCGTATGACGGCGGTGGGGCGCCCCTCTTGGGAGGGGCGCCCCACCGGTGTTTTGTACGCGGGTGACTTGTGCGCGGGTGTGTGGTGCCTGTGTGTGCGGTGTCTGTGTGCGGTGTCTTATGTGCGGTGTCCGTGTGTACCGCTTCGGGTCAGCCGAAGGCGCCGTGTTGGGTGACGTCGGGGCCGGGGGCCTTGTCGGCGCTCTGCTCCCCGACCTTGTCGGTGGCCGGGGTCTGCTTCTCCTCGGCCGGCTTCTCCCCGGCCTTCTCCCCCGCCTTCTGCTGCGGCGCGGTGGCCTTCGTCTCCTGCTGCTCCGCGTCGCGCTGCGCCTCGGCCGGGTTCGTGCGAACGCCCTTGGCCAGGCCCTCGCCGCCGCGCGTCGCGGCCTCGCCGTCCCGGGGCGTCCCGAACGGGTCGGGCCCGTGGGCGGCCGAGGACGACTCCCACTGGTGCCGCAGCTGCGGCGCCTGGCTCTGACCGCCCCCGCCGCCGCCCCGACCGCGCTTGCCGAGCGCGCCGCCGAGCCCGTTGGCGAGCTGACCCAACGCCATGAAGCCGTAGGCGACTTGGGGGCCGGACGACTGGCCGCCGCCCTGCTGCGCGGCGCCCGTGGCGGCGGCGTCGTGGCTGTCGTCGGCGCCGCCGGTGTGGTGGGTGGCGGCCGCGCTGTCCAGGTCGGCCGCGGCCAGTTCGAAGGCCGGCAGGGAGTCGTCGACGGACCGCTTGAGCTGGTGCCACTCGGCGGCGAACGCCTCACCGGCCGGGCCGTGCCAGTCGGCCGCGGCGGCGGTGCCGACGTGCCGGTCGAGGTCGCGGACCAGCCCGTCCAGGTGCTTGCCCATGTCCCGCCAGCCGGCCGCCGCCTCGTGCAGCGCGTGGGGATTGCGTCGTGGTTCGGTCACTTGACGCTCCGCATCATCTCGACCAGCTCGTCCTCGGCCGCCTGCGCGTTGGCGGCGGTCTCCTTGATGTCGCTGCCAACCTCGGCCAGCCGCTGCTGGAGCTGCGCCAGCGCGCGCTCGGCCTCCTCGAACAGCTCGCGGTGCGGCCGGGCCTCCTCGTCGCTGCCGAAACCGTCGCGCAGCGCCTCCGCGTCCGCGCGCCGTCTGAATGCGTCCAGTTGCCGGCTCAGTTCTTCCGCACGGATCTCAAAGGTCGTACCGAGCTTGTGCAACGCCTCGGTACTGAGCCGGACTTCATCGGACATCATTTCTCCCCGAATTGAATGACAGCGACCTGCTGAACATCGCCTCAGGTCTAGCACACCCGCAATACCCGTGAAGCCCCGCGCGGAACGGATTCCGGGCGCGCGCGAAGCGACCCCGGAGCAATATGCGGCAATAGCGACAACCCTGCCTTGACGACCCGTTCACATCCGTCATTACACTCGGGACGCCGGTACAGCACGCGCGGTTGCTGTGCCACCACGTACAAGGGGGCAGTGATGAGCAATGAGCGGCAGATCCAGGACGAGGATCTGATGGATGTCGCCCATGACCAGGAGCAGGCGCACCGGCTGCGGAAGGCGCTGAAGGTGCTCGCGGAGAACCCCAATGTGGGTGGCAAGCTCCAGGAGATGGCCAAGGAGGTGCTCTCGGGCCGGATGGGCATGAAGGAGGCCATCGAGACGCCCGGTTACATGGACGCGCTGGGCGACCGGATGAGCCAGATCCGGCGGGCGGCCGAGAACCAGACGGCGGAGGAGCGGGAGGCGTCCCACGCCAAGTTCGTCGAGTGGCAGAAGAAGCAGGAAGAGGAGGAGGACCGCGAGCGCGCCGAGCGCGACGGCCCCAGCCTCAACCTCGTCACCGGCCCGCGCCGGGGTGCCACCGGCCGCGGCCACCGCTGAGGCCCGCGGGCGACCAGGACGATCCGCCCCCGTCGGGCCGGCGCGCGAGGCGACCGGCGCGGTGGGGGCGGACGGTTTTCCGCCGTGATCACCAACGCCCTGATCATCAAACACCGTGATCACCAATCGCCGTGATCACCCGCTCTGCCCGCAATCACTCTGTCCGCAATCATCCGGATTTCGCGCCCAGTTCGGGGGCGAGGTTCGGCATACGACGTGACGTTCGGCATCCCGCACCTGAGAGGTGCGTCAAATCCCCGCTGGGGGATCACGTTCCGAATAGCGCCTCATAGCGCGTCGGCAAACGCTCCGGCGCGCAAACGCACGACACCGCCGCCGGCGCCGCGACCGTCCGGAATTTGCAAATCGGGAATAGCGGAACCAAGAGGACTTAAAGGTGGTTCAGCAGGGTCAACGGGATCAAGAGGCGTAAGGCGGTTAGGGCGAGTATCGCTCCCGTCCCCCGACTCGGCTCCACTCCACTCCCACCCGCTCCACCGGCAACACCCCACTCCACACCGGTTTCTGCCCCACCCGCCGGCCCGGATTCTGTCCCGGTTCCGGAACAGCCACCCCTCGGCCGTCCCACCCACCCGACCCGGATCATAGGATCTAGCCAGTACACGCACGGATCCACGGAAGTGGAAGGCGGGATCAATGGGGGACGAGCCAGTCATGAACTCCTCGGCCGAAGCTGCCGGCAAGACGGACCACTACGTGCCCCACCCGTTCATCGGCGGCCGCACCGCGGTCCTCCGCGCGCTCGCCGCCTGGCGCATGCGGTGGCCGGGCGCCCCGCGCGTCGTCGTGCTCACCGGCAATCCGGGCAGCGGGCGTTCCCGCCTGGTCCTGGGCTTCCTGATGATGTGCGACCCGGACTACCGCAAGCAGCTCCCGCTGGACGACATGGACCCGGCGACGGTCCCACCGGACCTCCCGGCCCCGGCGGTGCCCGACCCGCGGGGCCGCACGGCCGCGCAGACGCTGTGGCTCCTCGCCGACCATTTCGGCCTGGCGGCCGGCCGCGCGGCGGACGTCTTCCCCGAACTCGCCGCCCGCGAGGAGCCGTTGACGGTCGTCGTACCGGACGTGGACCTCGCCGGCCCGGTGCGCGCCGCCGACGAGCCGACGCGCCTGGTGCGCGAGGTCCTCGCCCCGCTCGCCGCGACCCCGACGGTCCACCTGCTCGCCGACGTCCCCCGCGAACTCGCCGCCGAGCTGGCCGGTGCGCTGCCGTCCGGTCAGGTGCAGGTGATCGACCTCGACGAGCCCGAGTGGGCCGACCCCGAGGGCCTGGTCCTGCACGCCGAGACCGCGCTCACGCCGGAGGCGGGCGCCCCCGAGCTGCCGTTCACCACCGACCCGGCCGCCCGTAGGGAGCTGGCCCGGGCGTTGGCCCAACGGGCGAACGGCAGCCGGCTCACCCTCCATCTGGCCACGCGCGCACTGTTCACCCACTCCGAGGGTTTCGACTCCGAGGGTTTCGACCCGACCGACCCTGCCGACCTGGCCCAACTGCCCGGCAGCGTCGGCGAGGTGCTCGATCTGCACGCCCGCCGCCTCGGCTCCGACGGGTCGACGCTCCGGCAGATGCTGGCCCCCCTCGCGTTCGCCGAGGGCGACGGGCTTCCGGTCCACCTGTGGCACCCGTTGGCGAACGCCGTCACGGGGCGCGACATGGGCCAGGTGCTCGCCGAGGGGATGCTGCTCGCCGCCCCGTTCGTGGAGCCGGTGGAACACCCGGCGGACGCGGACTCGGATGTGGACGCGGGCGCGGACTCTGATGCGGGCGCGGGCGCGGACTCTGATGCGGGCGCGGACTTCGCTCCCGCCGCCGCCCCGACCCGCACGCTGATCCGCCTGACGCACCCGGCCCTCGCCGCCGAGATCCGCTCCGGCATCCCCGACCCCCGGGGCGCCCAGACCAGGATCGCCATGGCGCTACTGGAGGCGGTCCCCCAGCAGGACTGGTCCCGGGCCGACCCCTACGTCCGCGACCACCTGGCCGCGCACACCCTCGACGCCGGGCTGCTCCCCCAACTCCTCACCGACCCGGGCCTGTTCACCTATGCCGACCCGGTAACGCTGCGCACCGCCATGGAGGCCGTGCCGCTCGACCAACTGGGCGCGCCGGCCCGCACCTACCTGCGCACCGCGCCGCTGTTCACCCGCTCCGAGGCCCCGGCCGAGATGCGGGCCGCGCTGCTGGAGACCGCGTTCGTCGAGGACGACCTGCCGGCGTACGCCGAGGCGCTGCACGGCCTGAACCTGGCCCTGCCGTGGCGCACCCTGTGGAGCCTGCCGATCCAGGGCGTCGCCTCGGTGACGACCGGCTACCTCCCGCCCCAGGAGCCGACGACGCCCGACGAGGCCCAACCGAACGCCCCCCGTCCCGTCGCCGCGCTGATCGTCCCCGCCGGTACCCCGGGCTCCCGCCCGCTGCCGACCCCGACGACACCTCCGGCCCCGGAGGACGCACCGGCCCCGACCGACACTCCGGCCCCGGCGGACGCCTCGGAAGCACCAGACGCATCCGTCCCCTCCGACACCACCACTACCGCCCCCGTCGCCCTCCTCCTCCACGATCTGCTCCGCCCCGGCTACGTCGAGGCCGACCCCGCCCAGGTGTTGGGCCCGTCGGAGGAGCAGCGGGCGGCGGCCCGGTACGGCATCAGTCGCGGTGCCGACTACCTGCGGGTGTGGTCCAGGGACGGCGGCGAGGTGGTCACCGCGCTGCTCTCCGACTCCCCGTTCCAGGACGCCGACCTCTCGTCGGAGGGCATCCTGCTCGCGGCCACGGCCCGCGGCGTGACGGCCCGCCAACTCCTCGCCCCGGCCCCCACCTCCCCCTCAACAGAGGCCCCAGAGGCCACAGAAGCAACCGGGTCCACCGGAACCACCGAGGCTTCCCCCATTCCCGCCCAACCCACCGCGTCCCCCGACGCCGCCGCTGCCACCGGCAGCGCCCACGGCCCCGAAGGAGACCCCTCGTGAACACCCAGGCACCGGCCGACGCCGCCGCCCAGCCGCCGGTCACCGGGCCCGGCAACACCGCCGTGGCGACCTACGTCGACCCGTCCACCGGCGAGGAGAGCAGCCTCGCCAAGGTCTCCCGGCCCGGCCTGCCGCCCGCCGAGTACCAACTCCACGACGAGCTACGGCGGTTGGGCGTCGACGGGGCCTCGGTCCGCGCGGTCCACACCGACCTGCGCCCGACGATGCTGCCCGGCGGTTACACCGGCGACTTCGTCCTACGGGCCTTCCCCAACGCCGCGTTCTCCTGCACCGCGGAGTACGGCATCCGCCCCGAGGAGCGCGCCGCGGGCATCGCCGACCTGCTCGGGCACATCCAGACCATGCACCAGCTCGCCGGCCGCCCGGCGCCGCCCGCGCCGCACCGCGCGCCCGTCCCGCAGGCCGTCGCCCCCGCGCCGCCGCTGTCCCCCGCGGACCTCGGCGCGCACCTGGCCGAGGTCTTCGGCCCCGACGGCATCCGCCGCCCCGACGCCGAGGCGCTGGCCGCCACCACGCTCCCCGAGGACACCCAGACCACCCTCACCGAGGCCGGCCTCCCCACCCGCGTCCCCTACTTCTTCACCGCGGACGCCCCCGAAACCCCGCCGGCCGGCGGCCTGTTCACCGACGTCGCCACCCACCTCCGGGAATCCGGCACCGACGCCCGACCGGAAACCCTCGACATCCTCACCGGATACGTCCGCCTCGGCACCGACGGCCTCTACACCCTCGCCGTCCAGTGCACCGCCCCGGAAGACGACCCGAGCCAGCTCGGCACCGTCTGGGCGATCCAACCCGGCACCGGCGGCGCCCGCTTCGTCAACCGCTCCCTCGCCGCCTACCTCCGCTCCCTCGCCCTCCTCGTCACCACCCGCCAACAACTCCCGCCCCTCGACCCCTACGCCTCAGGCGCCACCCTCGCCACCTTCCAGGAACACCTCATCTCCCTGGACACCTGGTCCCTAGACAACCCCGACAACTGGTGGTCCCTGGTGACCGAGCAGATGTGGCACGGGGTGTTCTGACTGCCCTGCGCCGACGCAGTTTGCTCAAGCCGGCGCGGGTCGAGACGACCCGCGCCGGCTTGAGGACTGGCCCCCGGGGGAGGAAGGGCCCTACCCCTCCTTCTGCATCTGTTCGGTGAAGGTCTTCGACAGCTTGCTCAGCGTGGCGTCGACGGCGTCCCGCTTGCCGCTCCCGAGGTAGTCCACCGTGCCGACGAAGGAGCCCTCGCGGAGCACGACCCCCTGGTCGTCCTGGCTCGCCCCCTTGGCGCCCACGAACGCCACGCTCTCGGACCCGAACGTCTCGCCGTTCAGGATCCGGTACTTGGACGAGTGGCTCTCGATGTAGGTCTTCCACTTCCGGAAGGCCTTCTTGGCCGCGGTGTCATTGTGGTAGAGGACCGCGTCGAAGACAGCCCGCTTGCTCCGGTCACCGTTCCCGTACGCGACATGGCCGTCCGCCACGGCGCTCGTGCACCAGCCCGAGGGCCGGTCCGCGGTGGATCTGCACTTCTTGGCAGGCACCGTGCTGGACGGCTTGTTGGTGAGGTTCCTGAGCTCCGTCGGCATGCTCCCACTCGGCGGCAGGACGCTCTCGGCCGTCTGCTTCGCGCTCGTCCCGCACCCCGCCAGGGCGAAGGACATGGCAAGTACCACGGCTCCGAACCCCTGCGCCTTCTGACGCCCACCGAACCACACAGCAACTCCTCGGATCTCGACACACCGGTTTCACTTGTATCAGGAGGGGATGACACCGCCGCGGCCGTCCGTGGTTCCGCTCCCTGTGCGCCCGGGCATTCGGGGGCAGTTCTCCCCGCCCACATCCGTACCCCGGCTCAAGCCTCTTAGGGCAGCAGCAACCAGTCCGCCGCCAAGGCCGCGGTCAGCCCGATGCCCAGCAGCCAACTCCCCAGTCGGGTACGCCCGTTACGCGCGAGTTCGATGACGACGCCGCAGAGTATGAGCGCCGCCCCGTACACCCCGACGACCAATACCGACCCGCGGGACGCCAACCGCAGCACGAGCAACACCGCCATCGCGGCCATCATCACCGAGGCCAACGCGACCCGTAGGACGCGCGCTTGACGGGGCGTCAGTTCACTTCGGCGCCCGCCTTCGCCCTCCGCCTCGCACCCGCCCTCCGGGAGTGCCTGATCGCGCCGATCGGGCTGATCACTGTCGGTCGCGTCGGGTATGTCCATGAACGGAAATGCTACGGGACGCCATGCAGCCCCTTGCTGCGACTTCGCCGCCAAACGTCAGTATCGCCACCGTCCCCGCCCCGGGCGATACGACCGGACGCTCGCATACACCCCGTCCCCACCCCACGCATCAACCTGACGGCGAAGGACGAATGCGTAGAAGCCATGGATGACTGCCACACGGCGCCCCCGTCCGCCACTTCAAGATGCAGAAGCAAAAAATCCGCCCCTTATTCACATATCAGTTGCCCCAACCCAGAATACCGACCCACTGTCACGTTTTCTGACGGGCGTACAGATAGTGTTAAGGTCCACCGAGCGGTAGTGACAACTCGCCTACCATCACTGCGCTTTCAGGGGGACTGATACGAGCATGGGTATGAACAATGACGGCTTTCGCGCTGACCCAGCAGAGCTCAGAAGCGGCGCATCAGACATTCTGAAGTGCTTGGAGCCGGCCAGGGATATCGAGTTTGGCGATCTGAACGACAGCTTTGAGAGCTCGGATCAAGGAGACGTAGTCCTCAGCGGGAAGTTTGAAAAGTTCTGCGATACCTGGGACGTGGCCCACGTGACACTTGAGGACCGCTCGGAGGAAGCCGCGTCGAAGCTCAAGACGCTGGCCCAGAACTACGAGCAGGCGGACGCCTTCGCGGAGGGGCGCTTGGACCCGTTCGGTGTTCGCCAGTAGGGGCGGGGGAAAGACATGGCAGCAGAGCTGGGCGAGACAACGGATCCCAAGCAGCTCATTCCCGGGGACGCGGGGACCTTGGAAGAGGTCGCGGGGGCGCTGAGGAAGCACTCCGGGAAATTCGAGGATGTCGGGAACAGACTGGGCGCCGTCCGCATTCCCGGCTGGTCCGGGAAGGCCAGCAACGAGTTCTGGGACAGCTTCTCCGGCGAGAAAAAACAGTGGCTCTACGCATCCGACGCGATGTCCGACGCGGCTGCGGCAGTCAGCAAGTACGCCACGGCACTCACCACTGCGCAGCAACAGGCCGCAGAGGCAATCGAGCTATGGGCCGCCGGCGCCGAAGCCCCGGCCCAAACGACGTTGCAGAACGCCCGCCAGTACCTGCGGGAGGAGGGTGAAGCTGCCGGTAAGAAGCTGGAGGAGCTGGCCGGCGGAGGTTCCAACGCACCGGACTGGCTGGTGAAGGCGGGCAAAACCGCCGAGCAGCAGAAGGAGTCCGGGAAGTCCACTCGGGAATGGAAGAAGTGGCACGAATCCGATCCGCTGGGCGACCCCCAACGGGATCAGAGGCGGAACAAACACCGAACCTTCGGCCAGCGTCCCGACGAGCGCTCAGGCGGCAAGTCCTGGGAAGCCAAGCTGTGGGAGCGGAAGGGCGATGCGAAGGTATGGGGCGCCGAGGCCAGCGGTGAGACGCAGGTCGGAGACGGAAAGGCGTCCGGAAAGGTCGGCCTCGATCTCCTCGGAGCGGAGGGCTCCATCGGCGGCTCCGTCAAGGACGGCAACCTCGAAGCCAAACTCAGCGGTTCCGCCTACCTTGCCAAGGCATCCGCGGAAGGCAGCTACGAGAACGGCGCCTTTACCGCCAAGGCAGAAGGCTCGGCATTCGCGGGTGCTGAAGCGTCGACAACAGCGTCCGTGGGCAAGAGCGGCGCGCACCTGGGCGCTGAGGCATTCGCAGGTGCCAAGGCGACAGGAAGCGCCCACGCGGACCTCGGCGGTATCGGAGCTGGTGTCAACGGCGAGGCATGGGCTGGAGTCGGCGCCCAGGCCAAGGTGGATGCCGGAATGAAGGACGGCAAGTTCGTCATCGGTGGCTCGGTGGGTGTCGGACTCGGTATCGGTGGCAAGGTCGGCGGACAGATCGAGATCGACCCGGGCAAGGTCGTGGACACGGCCAGCGATGTGGCAGACGCGCTTGGCGACGGCATTGAAGCGGTTGGTGACGGCTTGGAATCGCTCAATCCCTTCGGATGACGTTAGCCTCGAACCTTGCACACTAGGGAGTTGATCCACAATGGCGACCACGCTGCCGGTGAAGATTGAGTTTTCACTGCCGGAGGGCTGGCAGTCGGCGCCCCCCGATGAGGTAGGCGCCCCCGGGGCGGCATTTGTCGCGCTCCACCCTGAGTCGAGGGAGGGGTTTACCGCGAATATCACGATCGCCGGCACGTTGCAGGACGAAACCGACCTGGTGACGATCGCCGAAGAGTCCGTGCAACGACTGCGCGAGGCAGCGACGGTGAATATCGCCGAGCGAAAGCAAGTGGGAAACCCAGCAGCGCCCGCGTTGACGCAAACGCTGCGCATCTCCACCTCGCTGCGCGGGCGGCTCCTGGATTTGATCCAAAGCCAGGTCTACCTGGTCATGCAGGATGTGCACGACCCGACCCAACGGGCGGTGATCGAGATTGCCTTGACGGCCAAGCCGACCCAACTCGATCTGGTCGCGGAGGACTTCAAGGACTTCGTACGGTCTCTTCGCCCGGCGGATCCAGCCGAGGCGTGAAATCTCACGCGGCTTGACCTCATGGGTGAGCCCCTCGCTGACACCGCATAGGCGAGGGGCTCACCCATGAACCATGCGTCACCCGGGTCGGCCTTCAGTGTGCATCGGCAGGCGATCCAAGACGTCACACAGATAGTTCAGCTTCGCTTCGACCTGTTCCACTCGAAGCCTTCCCCTGTACGAGGTCGCGAGGATGTTCTGATCGAGCCGAAGTGGCTCGTGTTGGGCACGAGGGTCGGAGACGAGGAAGTGCGCCAACCCCCCGGACAGGACCTGCCGCGCAAACTCCTCGTCGTGACCGATGACACGAAACGCCTCGTCGAATTCCGGGTCGCCCAGCTTCACCACTTTGCTACCACCGAACAAACGGACCTCCGTAGTATCCAGTGGACGGCGCCGCTTGATCGTCGTGTAAGGCACTGCCATCGGCAGTTCCAGCTCGAACGTCGCATTAATCAATGTCGAGTTCGGACCGTCCGCATTGACTGAGCGGTGACGCCGTTCGAAGCAGCGGAAGGAGCGCCCACGGAACGTGCCGGTTATGAAGTCATGCGCATCGGAGTCATACACCTTCACCTCTTCTGCTGCTTTCCCAGTGAAGTAACGCCCGTTCTTACTCTTCGCGGAATCCGCGTAGCGCCATCCTCGCTGCTTCGCGAACCGGACAAGTTCCTTCAACTGCTCCTTGTTTCGCCCCTCTTTCCTGCTCTTCCACCAACTCCAGCCAACGAGGCCAAAGATGATGGCCCCGAACAGGTACGCGCCAAGTTCAATGAGTACTGCCCATACACCATCGATCACGCTGCACGAGTATGGCGCATTGCAGAACGCGATGCACCACCCGGAGAACCGCCTCTGCGGTTACCTTGCGCAAGCCCCGAAGACTCTGCTGGCGAACTTGACGGCCTCACACAACTGGGCACAGCCCTGGGCGACTTGGTCTGACAGCACCAGGCCAAGTCGCCCAGCGGGTGGAGGAGCAGACGGCTGGGCCGCGGCTTCGACAGTGAACGCCGTTGACGCCACCGCTCCTTATCCTGGACCGTGTATCCGGACGCTGGCACACAACTTGCCCACCTCACACCCACACATCGGCCACGCCAGCCACCCTCATCATCCCAAAACTAACTGATTTCACGAGTATCCACTAAAGCCCCAGACCAGCCCAATTCGCCAAAAAACCAGCGCCGTTACCCCTCGCCCCAGGGCCGACGGCGACCGCATCGGTCGCCTTGACATGCCTCCACACGGATCGCCTAATGTGAGACCGTTAGGCGTGACGAGCAGGGTGCGGAGTGCACCTGAAACACGGGGGCGATGATGGCCGGCCAGGAATTTGACGTAGATCCGGACGTCCTGCGGACGCAGGGAAACGCTTTTGTCCAGATCGGCAACGATTTCACCAAGGCGTCGAAGAAACTTCAGGACGACCTGAAGGCCATGGAAAGCCCTTGGAAGGATTGCGACTTCGGCGATCTCTTCGACACGATCTACGTCCCCGTCCGGGACGGCATGTTCACGTCGATGGACTCCCTCGGTGAGCGCCTCCAAGGCATCGGCCACAACCTCGACACCATGGCCCGTTCGTACACCGAGTCCGATGAGCAGGGCATCCACACCATCAGCGCGGCCGGCCGCCCGCAGATCTGACGCACCCCCGCCTCCACTCTCTCCATCCCAGTAACAATCGACTACCACCGCGCGGGGGACAAACACCGTGGCATTGACACTGCCAAGCGAGGTCAGTTGGGTGCTGAACCTCCTCGGCTACGACTGGCCGGGCGCCGACGAGGACAAGCTCCACGAATGCGCCCAGATCTGGCGCAACTTCGCCGAATCGGTAAACCAGACCCAAGAGCAGGGCTCGCTGGCAGCCAATCAGGTCGTCTCCGCCAACTCCGGTGACGCCATTGAAGGCTTCACCAAGGAATGGGGCGCATTCGGTGGTGGCGGCGCCGGCGGCAGCTCCGGGGACCACTATCTCCGTGACGCCGCGGAGGCCGCCGGGATCATCGCCGACGCGTTCGACGCGGCGGCCATCGCCGTGGTCGCCGGCAAGATCGCGGTCATCGTCCAACTCGTCATGCTGGCCGCCGAAATCATCGCGGCACAGGCCGCCGCTCCCTTCACTTTCGGGACGTCCGAAATCGCCGCCGCCGGCGCCACCCAGGCGACCCGCCTGATCGTTCGTCAGATCCTCGACAAGATCAAGCGCGAGGTCATGCAGGCGGCGACCAAGGCCATGGAACACGCCACCATGGACGCCATCAAGAAGTTGGCGAAGAAGGCGGTCTCCAAGGAGGCCCGCAAGGTCGTCACCGACTACGCCAAGAAGCAGGTCAAGGAAACGGTCAAGGACACCGTCAAGGAAAAGGTCGTCGACGCGGCCAAGGAGAAGGCCAAAGAAGCCGGCAAGGAGATGGGCCAGAACATCGCCCAGCAGACCATCGAAACCCACTTCGGTGAACGCGATGGCATCAAGCTGGACGAAACCGCCGACATCGCAAAGGACAAGGCCGGCGAATACGTCAAGGGCGTCAAGGAGGGTGCGGACGATCTCACCAACCCCAAGACGTATACCGATCACGCCCGGAAGGACCTCACCGACCGCGGCCTGAACGAGACCCAGAAGCAGGTCGACGCCCGGACCGGCGGTGCCGCCACCCGTCACCAGGGAGCCACCGACGCCGTCAAGGAAAAGGTCAAGGGCAGCGTCGAAGACGTCTTCGGCTGAGCCCCCGCCACTCCCGCAGAGCCGCTGCATCCCGACCGCCCTGGCCGGTGACGCAGCGGTTCTGTCGTCGTTTCGGGCCAACTCCGCCTGGATCGGGGCGACTTCTCTCGCGTCACTCAGTCCCCCCCGGCCGCGCCGACCTCGACGAGAGGCCCCCGCCCAGCCGGTCTCCGCGGGCGACGCGGAATCAGAGTGCACCGCCCACCCTGGACGCCTCAGGCACAGCGCGAAATCCCGCCCCTGGATTCTCAGCGGAAGCCCCCTACTTCCTCCCCTCCCCCAGTGTTAAGCAGGAGCAGGTGGCGGCCCCTGCGCCTGGCGCCAGCCCCGTCGTGCCGGAGGACTCCCGCCTCGCGCTGATGGCGCCGCCCACCGGGCCCTCACAGCCCGGCAACCCTTTCGGCTGACCGCCCCCTCGGATGGCACGGTCGGCGCGGGCAGTCATGCGCCCGGGCCGGCGGACTTCCTCAGTCCACCGTCCTCCTCGGCCCCTTCAGTGCCCGGCCGCACCCACCGCAGCGACGTACTCCGCCCACACGGTCTTCCCCGGGCCACCCGGCCGCGGAAGAACGCCCCAGCGGTCCGCGAGGCTCCCGACGATCAGCAGCCCGCGACCGCTCTCCGCGAGCACACCGCGCTCCTCCACCCCGGCCTCGCCCTCTCCGCCCGAGCCGACGACGGGCAGCCGCTCGCTTCGGGTGTCGGACACCTCGACGCGGAAGCGGACGGCGCCGCCAGCGCGGGTCACCGTCAGGCACAGCGCGAAGTCCCGTCCCGGGACGTGGCCGTGCCGTACGGCGTTGGCGGTGAGTTCTCCGACGAGGGCGGTCACGGCCTCGTTGATCTCGCCGTCGTAGGGATACCCCCACTCGTCGAGCCGGTGCGACGTCAGACGGCGGGCCAACCGGGCGCCGCGCGGTGTGGAGGTGAAGCGCATCGCGAACTCGCCCACCCCGGCGTGGGTTTCGCGGATTCGGGAAGATACCCCGGAAGAGCGGACTGTGCTGTTCATGGGCCCAACCCTCCCGTCACGGACCTACCTTTGACGAGGAGTGATGCGCTGACCACGGTGCGTTGTACGTACCGGGAGGCGCGGGTACGCGGCGGGAGTCAGCCCCGGGAAGGCAACGGACATGGACAACGGCGGCCGGCAGACGGACGACGAGGAACAGGCGGAGCACGAGCCCGAGTCGGGCATCCTGCGGGTGTTCGGACGCCAACTCAAGCGCCTACGGGAATGGGCGGGCATGGAACGCACCGAATTCGGCGCGCGGATGGGCTACTCCCCCTCCACCATCGCCTCCTACGAGCAGGGGCGGCGCATTCCACCGCCCGAGTTCATCGACGAGGCGGACGAGGTGCTGGACGCCCGCGGCGTCCTCGTGGAAATGAAGGAGGAGGTGGCGCGGGCCCGGTATCCGGCGTTCTTTCGGGATGCGGCGCGGTTGGAGAGCCAGGCGGTCGAGTTGCACGTGTACGCGACTCAGGCCGTGCCCGGGCTTTTGCAGACGGAGGAGTACGCGCGGGCGGTGTTCGGAATGATGCGGCCACCCCTGGACGAGGAGATCCTCGAACAGCGCGTGGCAGGACGCCTCGCGCGGCAAGAGATCTTCGTCCGTCGCCCGGCCCCCCTGTTCAGCTTTGTGATCGATGAGTCCGTGCTGCTGCGCCCCATCGGTGGACGGGAGGTACTCCGCGGCCAGTTGGAGCAGATCCTGCTCATCGGCCAGAAGAGCACCGTCGAGATCCAGGTCATGCCGCTGAGCCGAGAAGAGAACTCGGGGTTGGCCGGCCCCTTCACCTTGATCGAGACCAAGGAGGGGCACAGGATCGCGTACGTGGAAGTGCAGAACGTGAGCCGTCTCCGCACAGACCGACGTTCGGTCCGGGCTCTTGAGAACAAGTACGGGATCCTTCGTGCTCAGGCCCTCACGCCCAGCGAATCACTGACCTACATCGAGAAGGTGCTGAAAGCGACATGAACGCCGACATCACTGCGCAAGGCCCGTACCCGTTGTCATGGTTCAAGAGCAGCTACAGCAGCGAAGAAGGCGGTGAATGCATCGAGGTCGCGTCTGGTGCCACCACAGTGCACATCCGCGACTCCAAAGACGTGACGCGGTCGGCGCTGGCCGTGCGGCCCGCCGCCTGGACGGCCTTCGTCAACTCCGCCATAGTTCAGGCAACTTGAGCGAGACAAACGAATTGGGGTCCGCGGCCCAAAGGCCGCGGACCCCAATCCATTTCCGCTACTTCTTGCTTGCGCTAGCTCCGAGCCCTACTGACCGGGCGGCTGCGTGGGCGGACCCTGCGGGTAGGAGCCGGGCGCACCGGGCTGCTGCTGGTACGGCATCTGCTGGTTCGGCATGTAGCCGCCGGGCCCACCAGGACCGCCGAAGCCACCCGGGCCACCGGGGGGCGGACCGTTACGACGGTTCTTCTTGGCCACCAACACCACCACCAGGACGATGGCCAGGATCACGATCACGACGACGGCGATGAGAATGAGGAAGGGGGCGCTCAGCCCCTTGTGGCTCGCGATCTTCACGCCGCCAGTGTCGCCGGCCGCGTTGCTGGGGTCGGAGGACGGGCCGGACGAGCCACCGCTCAGCGCGGGGAACGGGCCGTCCTTGGAGCCGGCGGGAACGTCCTTGGTCAGGGCGCTGAGCGGGTTGATCGAGCCGTAGCCGTAGTGCTGGTCCGGCAGCGAGATGCCTTGCTGGTCGGACGGGAGGCTGGCCGTCTTGATGAGGCGGTTCGCGATCTGGCCGGCAGTCAGGTCCGGGAACTTGGCCCGGAGAAGGGCGGCGGCGCCGGAGACATAGGCGGTGGAGTCAGAAGTACCGTCGGCCAGGCGGTACTTGCCGTGGATGTCCTCCACAGGACTGGCGGACCTGATGTTCACGCCCGGTGCAGTCAGCTTGACGTTGGGGCCGTAGTTGGACTTTTGCCAGATGCGGCCCTGATTGTCCACCGCCCCCACGGTGAGCACTTCTGGAAGCGAACCCGGGTTGCCGAGATTTGCACTTCCTTCGTTGCCTGACGCAGCAACCAAGAGCACGTCATGCTTTCGCGCATAATCGATGGCTGATTTCTCGTCAGGCGTGAAATCACCATCGAAGCCGAAAGACATGTTCACAACTTTTGCACCGTTGTCTACGGCATATCGGAGCGCCTGGGCATATGTCCCCGTACCTCCCCCTATCGGTGCCGCATTAGAGTCAGGAATCCGCATTCCAACAGGAAGAATTTTGGCGTCAGGCGCTAGACCCTTAACGCCATCGTTTCCTCCTGCGCCATGCCCATGCCCAGCGATGAGCGAAGCCATGGCTGTCCCGTGTGCGAGCTTCCCGTCCGGGTGATCGGCTGTTCCTCCGGCGTACAGGTTCTTGCCTGGCAGCACATTTCCCTGAAGGTCGGCGTGGCTTCCGTCCACGGGCTCATCGATGACTGCAACAGTCACCCCCTTGCCCGTCGAGACCTTCCAGATCGACTCAGCGTCGAGCTTTTGCAACGGCCACTGTTCGTTTCTGATTTGGTCTGCCGAAGCAACCGGCGCGGTGCCGAAGAGCAGCGCTCCCGCCACTACCGCGCCGCCCACCGCACGCAGCGTCCGCGTGAAGCTCATGCCATTACACCTTCCTCACAGAACTGGGGCCCGCAGCCCGAGAGCTGCGGGCCCCAAGCATGTCTGCCGATTGCTTGTCCGGCCGTTCCTACTCGATGACCCGGGGAGCCACATTACGCTCCGGCGTCCAGGTCTCCTCGTCCTCCACAAGGTAGTCGGGGCGGTTTCCGTTCTGGCCCTCGCCCTTCCCCTTGCCGCCGTGGGCACCATGGGCGCCGCCCATCATGCCCGCCGGACGCCGTCCGCCGCTGCCGGAGTTGGTACCGGCCGCAGCGCCACCACGGCTACGGTGCAGGCCCGAACCTCCCTGGGCTCCGCCACCGCTGGCCTTGCCGCCGGTCGCGCCGACGATCCCGCCCTTCTGCCGCGCCATAGCGCCGCCGGCGCCGCCAGCCCCGCCGGCACCCTTTCCGGCGCCCTTCCCGGCACCTCCGGCGTGCGCGCCGCCCATGCCTCCCGGCATGCCGGGGCGACCAGTGCCGGTGCCGCCGGGGCCGCTCTTCACACCGCCCGTGCCACCGGGGCCATTCTTCACGCCGCCCGTGCCACCGGGGCCGCCCTTCAGGCCACCCGTGCCACCGGGGCCACCCTTCACGCCTTGCAGGCCGCGAGGAACGCCACCGGGCATACCGCCGCCGGGAATACCCGGCATGCCGCCGCCGGGGCCACCGCCACCGGGCACGTGAAGGTTGCCGCCGCCGGGGCCACCGCCCATACCCGGGCCTGGGCCGCCCGCGTTGGGGATTTTGACCCCAGTGCCACCGTTGAGGCCGTCCAGCCCGGTCTTCACATCGGGCGTGTGGGGCTTCATCGAGCCCAGCCCGCCGCTGATGCCCTGCTGGTCCGGCATCTTGGGCGTCTCGGGCATCTTGGGGGCGGACTTCATGCCACGCGTGGGGATCTTGAGACCACCGCCGCCGGCGCCCCCACCACCGCCCAGGCCACCGCCGGTAGGCATGGGCATGGGCATACCGCCCAGATCCTTCTGATCGGGCTTCTCGCGGTGCTCGTCGTCTCGGAAATCCCCTCCACGCCCCGCCCCCGGCTTCTGCAACCCAGTAGCCCGCGCCCGATAAGCCGTCCCCAAGGTCTCCATCGCCACCGCGGCCTCAAGCCGCTTCTTCTGGTGGCCGGACAAGTTGTCCTTGTTCGCCTCAAGGATGCCGCTGGTGCTGGCGCCCGACTTCAGCGCCTTGTTCAGGTCGTCGTCGTCGATCTGGTCCGACCAGGGCATCTCGCCCCAGACGTCATCGCTCCAGTTCCAACCGTCGTCGACCGGAGTGACCTTGTCGATGGCCTTCTGGAGGTCGTCGGCCGTCGCGCCCATGATCTTCGCCGTATGAACGGCGAACGGCGCGCCGTTCTGGAAGTTCTCGACGATGTCCTGGGCCTTCTTCTGGAAGCGGTTGGCCGCTTCGCCGTGCCAGGACTCCATCACCTTGTTCACCGCGTCGGTGAACCGCTTCTGAATGCCGCCCTTGCCGTCCTCGCCGACCAAGTCGTCGTGCAGGCCCTGCCAGTTGTTCGCCACGTCCCGGACCGTCTGGACGCTGGCACCGTCCAGCATCTTCTTCAGTCCGTCGAGATCGTTCAGATTGAACTTGGTGTAGAACCTGGTGTCCACGTACCGATCCGTGGGCACGCCGCCCGTGTCTCCGCTCACCCCTCGGCCCCCTTCTCCTTCACCTAACCGTCAACGCCATCAACACAGTTGTCATTGCCGCAGTGTCATCGCCGCAGTTGTCCTCACTGCAGTGTCATCACCGCAGTCATGCAGTCATGCAGTCATCATCACCGCAGTGATCAGTGATGAATCTTGTTGCGCTGCTCGGCGTCGTCGTAGGCTTCCTTCGTCTTCTTGGACTTCTGACCGAACTCGTCGATCAGATCCGTGATCTTCTTGACGATCTGTTCCTGGATGTACTGCTGCATTTCGGTGTGAGCCTTGTGCAGGTCATTCTGCTCACCGAACGAGTTCCCCAGGGCCTTGGGCGGCAGATACGTCTGGTTCTTGGCCCGGTTGTTCGGACCGCCCATGTCCTTCAGGATCTGGTTGAGCTCCTTGACCAGCTGGTCGAGGGCGTCCAGGTCAACGCCGTATTCCTCTTTAGCCATGCTCGGCCTCCCCGTGTGATGTCAGTCCGGTCTTGCGGCGCCAGTCGCGTAGCGCGACCGAGGAGCCCACGACCGCGGCGACGGCAAGGAGGCCGCCGCCGACGATGTAGATGGCGATGCGGGCGCGTCGCTGCTCGGTGGTTTCTCCGAGGGTGGCGACGGCCGGCAAGATGGTGGAACCGTCGGCCACGCCCTTGAACTTGTCGGGCGTGGGCGCGGCGGTGGGCCGGGTGTCGTCGTTCAGGGCGGCCATCGGATTGACCACGCCCCAGCCGATGTTGTTGTCCCGGCCCCTGCGGACGCGGTCGGCGGTCTGCTCCAGGTGCCAGATGATCTGCTGCGGGCCCCACTTCTCCTTGTCGCTCTTGTGCTTGGCCATCAGGAGCGCGGCGGCACCCGTGGCGTACGGAGCGGAGAAGCTGGTGCCCTGGTCGACGCAGTTGCCGCCGAGCGGGACGGTGGAGACCATGTCGACGCCGGGAGCGGCGATGCCGACGAAGGGCCCGGGCTGGGAGAAGGCCGCGCGCTCGTTGTTGCGGTCGGAGGCGGCAACGGCCATCACGTTGTCGAACTCGTCGCTGAACGCGGCGGGGTAGATGTTCTTCTCCGCGCCGCTGGCGCCGCTGTTGCCGGCCGAGGCGACGATCAGGATGCCGGCGTCCTGGGCCCGCTTGACCGCGGCCTTGAGCTTGGGCAGCAGCGACTCGCTGGCCGCGGTGCCCTGCGAGATGTTGATGATGTCGACCTTGGCCGCGACCGCGTCGTCGATGGCGGTGGCGAGGGTGTCGGCGGTGCCCGCCTGCTCGTCGCTGGTCTGCTGGAACGGGAGGACCTTGGCCTCGGGGGCCAGGCCGTAGAAGCCGGAGCCCACGCGGGGGCGGGCGGCGATGATGCCGGCGACCTTGGTGCCGTGGCCGACCTTGTCCTGGGTCGGCTTGCCGTTGACGTAGCTCTTGCCGGGGCCCTCGATGGCGTCCTGGAGCTGCTTGTTGCCCGCGTCGACGCCGGTGTCGATGACGGCGACCCGGATGCCCCCGCCCTTGTTGCCGCCCGCCCACATCTGGCTGTTGATCAGGCGCTGGAGGGACCAGGGGGTCTCTTTGATGTCGCTGGTGCCGAACTTGCACTCGCCGCTCTGCAGCGGGACGTTCCCGTCGTCCGCGACTGCCGGCGGGGCGGCGACGCAGGACAGGCCGGCGACGCAGGCCGCGGTGACCAGTGCGCCCGTCGCGCGGCGGCGGTGCCCGGCTCGTAGACCAATGGCGCGAGATCCCACGGGTTGTCTGCTCTCCCTAGGTGGGTGGGGATGGGGCGGGGCGAGGGGTGGTGGGAACGAACAGGGGCGCGGGGACGGGCAGTTGGGGGTATGGACGGCCGAAGGGCGAGCGCACTGGTGCAGCGCGCTCGCCCTCTTTGACCACTGTGCGAGCCGTCGGGGGCTGCTCAGCCGTGTGCCGTCCGTGCTGCGTCCTCGCGCGGGGCGAGGTCAGCCGCCCCAGATGCTGGCGTTCTTGCTCTCGGTGCTCTGGTAGTTCTGCGCGGCGGTGTCGAGAGCCTTGGCGATGGCCTCCAGCGTCTGCTGGAGGTGCGCGGCGCGCTGGTCCCACTCGCGCTGGCGGGCCTGGTAGCCCTCCTGCGCGGCACCTTCCCAGCTGGACGCGATCCGCTTGACGCCGGACTCAAGGTCGTCCAGCTGCTGGCGGATGTTGTTCGCGGTGTTGCGCACGTCTTGGCTTGCCTGGCTGATCGTCTGGAAATTGACGAGGATCTGGCCGGACATGGGGTCTCCTCAGGAGTTGTTGCTGACTAGTCGATTCACTTCAGCCGTGGCGAGGCTCCGCACCGGCACTGACCGGTGGGCCTGACCACGGCGGTTGGGCGAGTGCGCCGGGGTCAGCGGCGCGGCCCCATCATCCGAACGGGGAAGCCTGGGCGGTGACGTGCGTAATCGACTGAGCCTGCTCTTCTTCGGAGGAGCTGTAGTTGCCCGTGGTCTGGTCGATCGCTTCCTTGATCTCGGCCAGCAGCTGGTTGATGCGGTTGGCGTCCTCGTTCACCTGCGACTGGAGCTGGTGGTAGGAGGAGGCCGCCTGACCCTTCCAGCCCGAGGTGATGGTGTCGACGACCTGCTGCAGACGCTGGATCTCGCCCTTAATCGCCTGGTTCACCGAGTCGATTTTGCCGCTGAACGCGACCATCTCCTCGTGAGTGGTTGTGAACTGACCAGCCATGGTCAACGTCCCCCATGAGACTCGTACGTCGGCCGCGCGGCGCCGGCGAGGGCAGTGCGCGGGTGGCATCTCCTGCTGACGCCCCCTGCCACATTACCTACTCCACACGCCTGTTCCCAACAGGGGTGCGGCCGTTGTGACGGGATCACAACAATGTCAACTGGGCGTCGAGAAAACGCCGTTCAGGGGAAACGGACAGATGGGGCGGTTTCCGGCAAGCGGTAGTGAAGGTTCCGGGGAGAGGTAGGGGCGAGATGGAGCGGTTCCGGAGGAGACGCGGAATCGCCGACTCCCCTGTGACGCAAGGGATTTGGGCACGGCGACGTGAGGAGCGGAGCGCCCCGTGACGGGCGAGGCCGCGCCCGGCCCGCGAACGGGTGCCGGGCGCGGCCTCGAAGCGCGCCAGATTGGCCGTGGACGACCCCTCGGTGGGGGCGCGGACGGTCAGGAAGCCTGCGGCTGCTTGGCGCTGTTGACGTCCAGGGACGGGCCGGCGGAGAGCAGCTTGGACCACGCCTCCGGGAGGAGCGGCGGGTGCGCGTCCTTGTAGCCGAGGTGGATCTGCGCCTGGTCCTGCTCCTGCTTGTCGCTACCGGCCTTGTTGGCGGAGTCGTTGTTCCGCGGGACCGAGTAGCGCAGGCCGGTGTCGGTGACCAGGAAGAGGCTGCCGGAGGTCGCCGCGGGGGTGGCCGCCTGCTGGTAGAGCAGGCCGCTGCCGGGGGTGACGTAGGCGGAGGCACCGGGGGCGATCTGGGCCGGGTAGTCCTTGCCGACCCAAGTGCTCATGTCCGGAATGCCGTTGGGGAAGCCCAGCTTGTCGACGCCCGGGTACTTGCTGTTGGTCCCCTTGTAGACGCTGCACGAGACGCCGTCCTGGGTGGGGGTGGTCATTCCGCCGGTCTGGGAGCCGTGCGAGAAGTCGTTGGCCGCGGTGACCGTCTCCTTGGGCCACGGGTTGTCCAGGTCCGTGCCCAGGACCTTGCCGTAGAAGGTGACCGCGTGGCCGGTGGAGTCCGTCTGGGGGCTCACGCTGCCGGTGGCGACGTTCACCGGCTGGAGCGCCTTGCCCGGGGAGCCGGTCACCTTCTCGCCGTTGGGGCCCTGCTCCAGGAGGTTGGCCACGAAGTTGCTGACCTGCTGGACGCCGCTCTTGAGGACCACGTACTTCACGCCGTCGCCGACCTGGAGGATCGAGCCGACCTTCCGCGCCTCCGCGGGGATCGCCGAGTTGGAGACCGGCTCACCGGCGCCGTCCACCTTCGGCATGCTGATCGGGAACGGGCTCTTGACCAGCGTGTTCATGAACTCCGCCGAGACCTTCTGCGGTTCGGCCTGGGAGCCGAAGACGATCCGGCGCAGCGCGCGGTCGGCCTCGGTGTCGACGTGCTTGGTGTTGGTCTTGGCCTCCATGAGGGCCTGCGTCTCGTCGGCGATCATCTGGAACGCGAAGCCGTTCTGGTCCACCAGCCACTTCACGCCGTCCGGGTCCTCGACGTACAGCGCCTGGTGGAGGTCGAGCTTGCCCTTCTTGGGGTTGTTGACCTTGTCCAGATCCTTGCCCGCGAGGACGAACACCGCCTGCTGCGACTTGTTGTTGGTGCCGCTGCCGGGACGGTCGCACACCGCCCACGTCTTGGGCTTGTCCACGTCGCCCGCGGTGGGCAGCCGGTCCGGGGCGTAGGGAATGCCGATCGCCGCGCCGCGCGGCACCTTTCCGCTGTCCAGTTCCTCTTCCTTGACCTTGACGACGTGAAACTTGCTCGGGTCGACAAGGAGCCTGGCGGAGGCCAGATTCAGAACGGGATGCAGCAGATTCTTCTGATTGCCTTTGCCGTCCTTATTGGGCAGGACGACATAGCGCGTGGTGGATTGATCCCCAACGAGGACATTTCCCCCTACCTGATCCCAACCCTCCGGTGCGGCCGGCTGGATAATGCCCCACGCGCCGAACCCCACGACCATCACGATCCCCATCACCACGCTGGGCAACACCGCCTTCAGGGGCTTGGGCGCGCTCTCGATCGAGCCGTTCGGCAGCGGCTTCAGGAATGCCGCATTCGTACGCTTTCGCGCAAACGAATACGCATTCAGCTCGTCCCGACGTGATGCCATTGTCGCTTTCTCTCCCCGCCTGTTGGATCCACATCGACCGCCCCCGGCACTCACGCCGTAGCGCCCTCTACTATGCCGTGTATCGATCGAGCCGTACCGTACGGGTGTCACCTTCCGACGCACCAGTCCGAGCGACGACCGATACGCCTAAGGCACACACCAGTAGAGGAGCAGGCCGGGGGATGTCCAGCGCCACCAGGGCTCGACGCCGCAACGGGCGGCAACAGCAGCAACAGCCTTCCGCTGCACCGCAGTACGCGGAAAACGAGGGCCAAAACGGTACAGCTCCGGGCAGGAGAGAGGGCGCTTCCGGACCGGTGTCGCCCCGGCTGCGCCAACAGGCCGGAACCATCGGCGGCGTCCGCGTCCAACAACTGGCCATCATCGAACTCGCCGCCGCGCTGGTGCTGGTGGGCCTGGCGGCGCACAACCCGGTCGTGCTGACCGTGGCCGCGGTGGTGGCGGCCGTCCTGGTCGTCTTCGCGCTCGGCCGACGCCGCCGGATCCCGCTCCCCGAGTGGATCATCACCGTGCGCGCGATGAACCGCCGCTCCAAGCAGACGAGCGAAAACCTCACCGCCACCCAGGGCGTGGACCCCGCCTTCGCCCCGGTGGTGGAGTGCGATCCGGCGCTGCGCACCTACGAGTACACCGACAACGAGCAGCGCGCGGTCGGCTTCGTCGGCGACGGCACCTTCCTGACCGCCCTGGTCCAGGTCGACGCCCGCGACGAACCGCTGCGCCCGCAGCGCGGCAGCCACATGGTGCCGTTGGAGCTGCTGCACACCGCGTTGGACGTCGAGGACATCCACCTGGAGTCGGTGCAGTTCGTCCAGTACACCCAGCCCGCTCCGGCGCCGCACCTGCCCGAGCAGGCCGTCGCCGCGCGCTCCTACGCGCCGCTCCAGGCCCAGTCTCAGACCCCCGCCGTCCAACTCACCTGGATCGCCCTGAAGTTGGACCCGGAGCTGTGCGCAGAGGCGATCGAGGCCCGCGGTGGCGGCATGGGCGGCGCCCAGCGCTCCCTGCTGCGCGCCGCCGACCAGCTCGTCAGCCGGCTCACCGCGCGCGGCGTGCGCGCCAAGGTGCTCGACGAGCGCGAGGTGGTGGCCGCGGTCGGCACCGCGGTGTGCGTCAGCCCGCGGGCCGCGAACGGCGCGATGGGCCGGGACGGCCGGGCCGCCCGCCGCACCCAGGAGACCACCCGCGCGCTGCGCTGCGACGACCGCTGGCACTCCACCTACTGGATCGGCCGGTGGCCCCAACTGGGCTGCGGTGGCGCCCCGTTGGCCGCCATCACCCAGCTGCTGACCAGCACCCGCGCGATGGCCAGCACCTTCGCGCTGACCGCCACGCACGGCGGCGGCCGGATGCCGGCGATCTCCGGCTACGTCCGGCTGTCGACCCGCAGCGACAACGAACTCTCCGCCGCCCAGGACGAGTTGGAGCGCCGCTCCGGCTCGGTCAAGGTCGGACTGGTCCGGCTCGACCGCGAGCAGCTGCCCGGCCTGCTGGCCACGCTTCCCCTCGGAGGTACCCGCTGATGGGCACTCCCACGTACCAGCCCCGCGTCAACGTCACCAGCGACGGCTGGCGCAACCCGACGAACCAGGGCGTCTCCGGCGGCCGGCTCTCGCACCAGCCGCGCCCGGACGAGGAGCAGTCCGGCCCCAACGGGCCCACCCCGCGGCCCGGTTACGGGCTGCGCGGCCCGCGGCGCAACCCGCACGTGCTGACGCCGGAGTCGCTGGCCGCGCTGACCCTGCCGGTCGGCGACGACGGCGTCATCATCGGCATCGACCCGCAGAACCAGCCCGCCGTGCTGAGCCTGCTGCGCCCGGCGCCGATGGAGGTCGCGCTGGTCGGCAGCATGTGGATGGCGCAGGTGCTGGCGCTGCGCACGGTCGCCGCCGGCGCCCGGGTCGCGGTGGAGACCGCCCGCCCGCCGGCCTGGGGGCAGATGGCACAGGCCGCCGGCGGCGGTCAGCAGTGCGTCTCGGTCTTCGACGTGCGCCAGATCGCCCCGCAGGGGCCGTCGGTTTCCAGCCCCGTGCTGGTCGTCCGCGACATGGGCGCGCGCCCCCCGCGCAACCAACTCGCGCCGAGCCCCTGGCAGACCGTGCTGACGGTGCTGCCGTTCCTCGGGCCGCGCTCGCCGCAGATGCTCAGCCGGGTCGACCTGGTGGGCCTCCAGCGGCTGTCGCCCGAGGAGGCGGAGGTTGTGACGCGGATCATGCGGCTGCCGGAGAACGTCGGCGCGGTACTGCCGACGCTCAGCGACAACGCCATGTTGTGGTGCCGGCGGGACGGCGGCCACCAGTTCGTCATGACCCAGCCGACGGAGGCGGAGACCAACCTGCTGGGCGGCCCGCGCCGCATGGACTGACCGCGCACGCCGGCCGGTTGTCCGCACGGGCGCCTTGGGCGCCGGTCGCGGGACCGGCCGCCGGGCACGAGCGACGGGCGCATCCAGCGGGGTGCGCCCGTCGCTCGTGCCGAGCGGGCTTGAAGACGACATGGCATCGACTGCCGTTATGGGCCGACTGTTGATTAGGCTGTGGGGAGAGCCGCACGAGCACATCACCTCGGCAGTGCACGACGGCAGTCGATACGGGGATGGAGAGTTGAGCAGTGGTGGCGCAACCCCGGGTGGCGTGCTCCGACTTCCGTGATATCCGATCGATCCGCCTGTATCCGGTCCTGCCGTTCAGGTGCGTTGCAGTAGACCAGGAGGCACAGTGAAGGACCAGGAGGCTTTCCGCCCGGACGGGAACGATCCTGACGACGACCAGTCCGAGTTCGACCTGACCGGCGAGTTCAAGATCGATTTCGCGGCTCCGGCCTGGTACGGCAGCAACGACACCAGTGGCGGCGCGGGCGGTGCGGCCCCCTCCGGGGCGCCGGCCGCCGGCGCCCCGACCGCGGGCCCGTCGCCGACCGGCCAACCGTCGTCCGGCCCCGCGCAGGGCGTGCCGCAGCAGGCCGCGCCCGGCCCGGCCCCGGCCCCCGGTTTCCCGACGCTGCGCCCACAGGACGGGACCAACGCCGGCACGCCGACGGACGGGTCGACGCCCCCCAGTGCCTCCGGGAGCGGCCCGACCGCGGACGCCAACGAGGGCGGCAACATCCGTTCCGGCAACGGCCCGGACCCCTCCGCCGACCTCTGGGGCGACGACGATGACGCGGAGCCGGCGCCCGAGCCGCAGTCCGCCGCGGCACCGCAGCCGGAGGCCGCGCCCAACACCCCCGCGGACGGCGCCACAAGCCCCGCAGGACAGCCCGCGCCGGCTCCCGGGCCGGAGACCTCCGCCCCGGCCGCCGCGGCGGCCACACCGCCCGCACAGCCCGTCCAGGGCCAGCCGCAGCAGGCCCAACAGCCCGCCCCGCAGGCCCCGCAGCAGCCCAACCCGCAGGCGCAGCAGCCCCAGCAGCAGCCCCAGCCTCAGCAGCAGGGCACGCACCCGCAGGGCACCCCCGCCCAGGGTGTGCCGCAGCAGGGCGTCGCCCCCCAGGGGATGCCTCCGCAGCAGGGCGCACCGCAGGGCATGCCGCAGCAGGGCGCGCCCTGGGCCGGCGCCGAGGGCCAGCAGCCGGGCGTGCCCGCCCAGGGCGCCCCCGCGCAGGGTGGACTGCCGCCGCTGCCGCCGGAGTTCCAGCCCGCCGACCCGCGGATGGCGCAGCAGCAGGCCGGCCAGCAGCAGCCGGCCGCTCCGCAGCAGCAGGCCCACCCGCAGGCTCAGCCGCAGCAGGGCTACCCCCAGCAGCCGCAGCAGCCCCAGCAGCAGGGCTACCCGCAGCAGCCCCAACAGCCCCAGCAGCAGGGCGGATACGGCTACCCGCAGCCCGCCTACGGCTACCCCCAACAGGCCCAGCCACAGCCCCAGCAGGCCCCGCAACAGCCCAACCCCCAGGCACAGCAGCCCGCTTACGGCTACCCGCAGCAGGGTTACCCGCAACAGCAGCCCCAGCCCCAGCCCCAACAGCAGGGCTACCCCCAGCAGCCCCAACAGCCCCAGCAGCAGCCCCAGCCGGGCCAGCAACAGCAGCTCCCGGGCCAGCAGTTCGGCGACCCCAACGCCGCGGCCAACTACGCCCAGTACTCCCAGCCGGGCCAGCAACAGCCGCAGCGTGCCACCCCCGGTGCCCCGCTCGGCTACAGCGCCGCCGTCGAGCTGACCTCCGACCGCCTGCTGCGCAACCAACCCAAGAAGCGCAAGCCGGGTGCCAACGCCCAGCCGTCCAAGTTCAAGTTGGGCGCGAAGAAGGAGATGGAGGAGCGGCAGCGCAAGCTGGAGCTGATCCGCACGCCGGTGCTCTCCTGCTACCGGATCGCGGTCATCAGCCTCAAGGGCGGCGTCGGCAAGACCACGACCACCACCGCGCTCGGCGCCACCCTCGCCTCCGAACGCCAGGACAAGATCCTGGCGATCGACGCCAACCCGGACGCCGGCACCCTCGGCCGCCGGGTCCGCCGCGAGACCGGTGCCACCATCCGCGACCTCGTGCAGGCCATCCCGCACCTGCACAGCTACATGGACATCCGCCGGTTCACCTCGCAGGCCCCCTCGGGCCTGGAGATCCTCGCCAACGACGTCGACCCGGCCGTCTCGACGACCTTCAACGACGAGGACTACCGGCGCGCGATCGACATCCTCGGCAAGCAGTACCCGGTCATCCTCACCGACTCGGGCACCGGCCTCCTCTACAGCGCGATGCGCGGAGTCCTGGACCTCGCCGACCAGTTGATCATCATCTCCACCCCGTCCGTGGACGGTGCGAGCAGCGCCAGCACCACCCTGGACTGGCTCTCCGCGCACGGCTACGCCGACTTGGTGCAGCGCGGCATCACGGTCATCTCCGGGGTCCGCGAGACCGGCAAGATGATCAAGATCGAGGACATCGTGTCGCACTTCGAGACCCGCTGCCGCGGCGTCGTCGTGGTGCCCTTCGACGAGCACCTCGCCGCCGGCGCCGAGGTCGACCTCGACATGATGCGGCCCAAGACCCGCGAGGCGTACTTCAACCTCTCCGCCCTGGTCGCCGAGGACTTCGCGCGCCAGCAGCAGGCGCAGGGGATGTACGCGCAGGCGCAGATGGGCCAGCAGCAGCCGATGGCCGGCGACCCGTACGCGCAGCAGCAGGACCCGTACGCGCAAGCGCAGTACGCCCAGCAGGCCCAGCAGCAGCCCCCGCAGCAGGGCCAGCCGCCGGCCGGCTACCCGCCGCAGCAGGGCGGTTGGCAGCAGCCGCAGGCCCAGCCGCCCGCCGGCTGGCAGCAGCAACAGCCCGCCCCGGACGCGCCGTTGCCGGAGCAGGGCGGCTGGACGCAGCAGCCGCCCCCGCAGTAGGCGGGTGCGAACGAAGGGGCGGGGCCCGGCAGTTGATGCCGGGCCCCGCCCCTTTGACGCGTCGGTGTCCCCGCCACGGGCGGGCCGCGCTACGCCAGCCCCGACTCCGCGATCAGCCCGCGGGCCTGCTTCACGTCCACCGCCATCCGCTCCAACAGCGCGTCCAGCGTGTCGAACTTCTCCTGGCCCCGGATGTAGGCGAGGAAGTCCACCGCGACGTGCAGCCCGTACAGATCGAGCCCGACCCGGTCGATGGCGTACGCCTCGACCGTGCGCACCTTGCCGTCGAACTGCGGGTTGGTGCCGACCGAGACGGCCGCCGGCATCGCCTCGCCCTCGACGTGCAGCAGGCCGGCGTAGACCCCGTCGGCCGGGATCGCGGTGTGCGGCAGGGTCTCCACGTTGGCCGTGGGGAAGCCCAGTTCGCGGCCGCGCTGCGCCCCGCGTACGACCACGCCCTCGACCCGGTGCGGCCGCCCCAGGACCTCCCGCGCGCCCGCCACGTCGCCCTCGGCGACCAGCCGGCGCACGAGCGTGGACGAGAACGGCACGCCGCCGCCCGCGCTACCGCGCTCGACGAGGTCGATGACCTCCACCGTGTAGTCGTAGGTCCGGCCGAGCTCGGCGAGGATCTCGACGGTGCCCTTCGCCTTGTGCCCGAAGCGGAAGTTCGGTCCCTCCACGACGAGTTGCGCGTGCAACTTGTCGACCAGCACCTTCACCACGAAGTCGGCGGGCGCCAGTTGGGAGAACTCCTTCGTGAACGGCAGCACCAGCACCGCGTCCACGCCCAGCTTGGCCATCAGCTCGGCCCGCCGGTGGTGCGGCGCCAGCAGCGGCGGATGGGTGCCGGGGCGGACCACCTCGCTCGGGTGCGGGTCGAAGGTGACGACCACGGCCGGAATGCCCAGCTCGCGGGCGCGGGCCACCGCCCGCCCGATGATCAGTTGGTGGCCGCGGTGCACTCCGTCGTACGAGCCGATGGTGACGACGCTGCGTCCCCAACCCTCGGGGATGTCCTCCAAGCCACGCCAGCGCTGCACTCTGCCCGCTCCTCGCCCGAACTCTTGTCCGTCCACTGCGCCATTTCGGCATGGCGCAGGACTAAGACTGCCATGCCGGGAGCACGGCTTCGCGCGAAGGGGGGCCTGGCCGCTGTCGCATCGGCCACCCCGCGGCGCCGTCCGGGCCCCGTCCGCCGCGCGCAGCGCTCCCCACCGGGTCGTGCAGCGGCGGTCGCCCCCACCACGCAGGGCCGCTCCCCCGCCGCGCCCCGACCCTCCGCACCGCCGCCGGCTCGTCCTCGGCGAGCGCGTCCAGCAGCTCCACGGCCCGGGGGTGCGCGGTGCCGGCCAGTGTCTCGACGAGGGCGTCCAGGGCCCGGGTGCGATGGGTGTGCAGCAGCGCCTGCGCGGCGTCCGCGACGGTGATCACGCGCGGCGCCCCGGGCGCCGTCCGCAGCGGCCGGACGTCGTCGAACCAGCCGCACAGCAGCGGCTGGATCCGCTCCGGGTCGGCCTTGAGCAGCTCGGCCACGAGGTCCAGGAAGCGGGCGGGGGGAAGCTCCGGGCCCCCGGGGCGGAACGCTTCTGCGCCCGCCGCACACGAGGCCCCGCCCGCCCCGACCGGCCACTCCCGCGCGTCCACCCACCCGTCAGCGGCCCCGGCGTCGGCGGCGTGCACCCGCACCCGCGGCGGCCGGGCGAAGGACCGCGACGCCGTGGCCGCCCCGGCCGCGCGCGGCCCGTCCGCCGGCAGCAGCCGGCGCAGCAGCGCCATCCGGTCCCCCGCCGCCAGCGCCAGGCACCGCCAGAACACCGGCCCGAAGACCGCCAGCCCGGTGGCCGCGAAACCCCCCGCCGCGGCCGACCGCTCGGTGATCCGGTCGGCGAGCAGCCGCAGCACGCCCAGATACGGGGTGGCGTCCGGAACCCCCAGCAACACCCCGCTCAATCGACCGGCGGCCCCGCCCCCGTGGCCCGCCCCGGGAGCCGTCGCCGCCCACACCAACTCCCGCCACTGCGCGCCGAGATGTCCGTCCCCACCGGTCTCGCCCGCCACCCCGCACGCAGGGCCGTCAACGTCCAGCACCACCATCGCGATCCTCCCCACCGGTCACTGTCCGTGCTCAACGGCGACGACGGTAGACAGACAGTGATCGCCACAACAGGGTGATCGGCAAACGCGCCCCCATGCACGCCGGTGATTCACTCCGAGCGCCTGCTCGCTGGGGTGAATCACCGGTCCGTGCTGGACAGAGAGTCAAGGAGGGGGATGGTGGAGCGCGGGCCGAGGGCCCGAAGCCCGTCCGCGCGGCCCGCGTTCCACCACCTCACCCGGACGTCCCTAAAGCCTGTCCGCCGGGGCAGGACCTAGGCGAAGACCGCCAGGCTCTTGGCCCGCCCCCCCTGGTTCTCCACCAGCGCCAGGAACGTCCCGTCCGGCCCGAAGGCCGCCACGGGCCCCTCGCCCTCGAAGGACGGCATCGGAATCCGCGCCCCGTTGAGCAGCTGCCGGCTCTGCGCCTCGGTGACGTCCCAGCAGGTGAACGCGGCGGCCGCCGCGGCCCCGAGCGGCATGATCGGCACCCCGCCGCCCTCCGGGTCGTCCACGGCCGCCTGGAGCTCCTCCAGCGTCCGCGCCCGGTCCAGCTTGTACGGGCCGACCCGGGTCCGGCGCAGCGCCGTCAGATGGCCGCCGACGCCGAGCCCGGCGCCCAGGTCGCGGGCGAGCGCCCGGATGTAGGTACCCGAGGAACAGACGACGGAGACCAGCAGATCGGTCACCGGGGTGCCGTCCTCGGCCTCGGTCTCGTGCACCGAGTGCACCAGGAACGAGGAGACCGTCACCGGCCGGGCCGGGATCTCCACGTCCTCGCCGTCCAGCACCCGCTTGTAGGAGCGCTTGCCGTCGATCTTGATGGCGCTGACCTTGGACGGCACCTGCATGATCGCGCCGCTGAGCTTGGCGACCTCCGCGTCGATGTCCGCGCGGGCCAGGCCGTGCGCCGCCTTGGAGCCGGTGAACTCGCCCTCGGCGTCGTCGGTGACCGTGGTCTGGCCCAGCCGGACCGTGCCGACGTACTCCTTCTCCGTCAACGCGAGGTGCCCCAGCAGCTTGGTGGCCCGCTCCAGGCCGAGGACCAGCACGCCGGTCGCCATCGGGTCCAACGTGCCGGCGTGCCCGACCCGGCGGGTGCGGGCCATCCCGCGCATCTTCGCCACGACGTCGTGCGAAGTGAAGCCGGAGGGCTTGTCGACGATGACAAGACCCCCCGGCTTGTTGCTCTGCCGCTTCATTCTGCCGCTGCGCCCTCGTCGTCCTCGTCCTCGCCCGGCTTGCGGTACGGGTCCGCCTCACCGGCGTACGCGGCGCCCGAGGACGCCTCGCGCACCTTGGCGTCCGAGGCCCGCGCCCGGTCGAGGAGGTCCTCGATCGTCTTGGCGTTCTCCGGCAGCGCGTCCGCGACGAAGGTCAGCGTCGGCGTGAACTTGGTGCCGGCCGCGGCACCCACCGCGGAACGGAGCACGCCCTTGGCGCTCTCCAACCCGGCGGCGGCGCTGGCCCGGTCCTCGTCGTCGCCGTAGACCGTGTAGAAGACCGTCGCCTCCCGCAGGTCGCCGGTGACCCGGGTGTCGGTGATGGTCACATGCGTGCCGAGCCGCGGGTCCTTGATTCCACGCTGCAGCTTCTGGGCGACCACCTCCCGGATGAGGTCCGCCAGCTTCTTCGCCCGCGCATTGTCGGCCACTGGTCCGTCTCCTTCTTTTTCCACAATTGTGCTTCCACCGACGATGGCCCGCCCGATCGCGCGGGTTCAGTCATCGTCGCCGTGCAGCCGCCGGCGTACGGACAGCAGCTCCACTTCGGGCCGTGCGGCGACCAGTCGCTCACAGCGGTCCATGACGTCGGTCAGATGCCCGGCGTCCCCGGACACCACCGCCAGGCCGATGGTGGCCCTGCGGTACAGGTCCTGGTCCCCCACCTCGGCGACGCTCACCGCGAACTTGCGGTGCAGCTCGGCGACGATCGGGCGGACGACGGAGCGCTTCTCCTTCAGCGACCGTACGTCGCCGAGAAGCAGGTCGAAGGACAGTGTCCCTACGTACATGCAAGACGGGTAAAGCCACCCGCGGGGCCTTGGAGGGCACGCCCCCGGCACGCGCCGGAGCCGTACGTGTCATGCGAAACCGTACACGGAACGGCCGGGGCCGATCGACGGAAATTCCCGCCGACCGGCCCCGGTCCGCCCACCGCACGTCCACCGGGAACGGTGGCCGCGCGACGGGCGGAAAGTCGCCCGCCCGTCGCCCGGACCACCACCCCGGATGGTCCGCGCTACGCGCGGGCTGTCGCCCGCATCAGGTGCGCGGCTTCTCCCGCATCTCGTAGGTCGCGATGACGTCGTCGACCTTGATGTCGTTGAAGTTGCCGAGGTTGATACCGCCCTCGAACCCTTCGCGGATCTCGGTGACGTCGTCCTTGAAGCGACGCAGGCCGTCGATGTTGAGGTTCTCCGCGATGACCTTGCCGTCGCGGACCAGGCGGGCCTTGGTGTTCCGCCGAACCTCGCCGGAGCGGATGAGAACACCCGCGATGTTGCCCAGCTTGGACGACTTGAAGACCTCGCGGATCTCCGCCGTACCGAGCTCGACCTCCTCGTACTCCGGCTTGAGCATGCCCTTGAGGGCCGCCTCGATCTCCTCGATCGCCTGGTAGATGACCGAGTAGTACCGGACGTCGACGCCCTCGCGCTCGGCCATCTGCGTCGCGCGGCCCTCGGCCCGGACGTTGAAGCCGATGACGATCGCGTCGGAGCCGGACGCCAGGTTGATGTCGGACTCCGTGACCGCACCGACGCCGCGGTGCAGCACCCGGATGTCGACCTCTTCGCCGACGTCGAGCTGGAGCAGCGACGACTCCAGGGCCTCGACCGAACCGGACGCGTCGCCCTTGATGATGAGGTTGAGCTGCTGGACCTCGCCGGCCTTGAGCACCTTGTCCAGGTCCTCCAGGGACACCCGACGGGTGCGCTTGGCGAAGGCCGCGTTGCGCTCGCGCGCCGCGCGCTTCTCGGCGATCTGACGGGCCGTGCGGTCCTCGTCGACGACCAGGAAGTTGTCGCCGGCGCCCGGGACGTTGGTCAGACCCAGGACCAGGACGGGGGTCGACGGACCCGCTTCCTCGACGTGGTTGCCCTTGTCGTCGAGCATCGCGCGAACCCGGCCGTAGGCGTCGCCGACGACCATCGTCTCGCCGACGCGGAGGGTACCGCGCTGGACGAGGACGGTGGCCACGGCACCACGGCCGCGGTCGAGGTGGGCCTCGATCGCGATGCCCTGGGCGTCCTGGTCGGGGTTGGCCCGCAGGTCGAGGGCGGCGTCCGCGGTGAGGACGACGGCCTCAAGCAGCTGCTCGATGTTGGTGCCCTGGCGCGCGGAGATGTCGACGAACATGGTGTCGCCGCCGTACTCCTCGGCCACCAGGCCGTACTCGGTCAGCTGACCGCGCACCTTGGTCGGGTCGGCGCCCTCGACGTCGATCTTGTTGACCGCGACCACGATCGGCACCTCGGCCGCCTTGGCGTGGTTCAGCGCCTCGATCGTCTGCGGCATCACGCCGTCGTTGGCCGCCACCACGAGGATCGCGATGTCGGTCGACTTGGCACCACGGGCACGCATGGCGGTGAACGCCTCGTGACCCGGGGTGTCGATGAAGGTGATGCGACGCTCTTCGTCGTTGACCTCGGTCGCGACCTGGTAGGCACCGATGTGCTGGGTGATGCCACCGGCCTCGCCCGCGACCACGTTGGTCTTGCGGATCGCGTCCAGCAGGCGGGTCTTACCGTGGTCGACGTGACCCATGACGGTCACCACCGGCGGACGGGCCGCCAGCATCTCCTCGCCGCCCTCGTTCTCACCGAACTCGATGTCGAAGGACTCCAGGAGCTCGCGGTCCTCCTCCTCCGGGCTGACGATCTCGACGGTGTAGTTCATCTCGTCGGCGAGCAGCTGGAGCGTCTCGTCGGAGACGGACTGGGTCGCGGTGACCATCTCGCCCAGGTTCAGCATGACCTGGACCAGCGACGCCGGGTTGGCGTTGATCTTCTCCGCGAAGTCGGTCAGCGAGGCACCGCGCGAGAGGCGAACGGTCTGACCGTTGCCGCGCGGCAGCATGATGCCGCCCACCGACGGGGCCTGCATGGCCTCGTACTCCTGGCGACGCTGCCGCTTCGACTTACGACCACGACGCGCCGGACCGCCGGGGCGACCGAACGCACCCTGCGTGCCACCACGGCCACCGGGACCACCCGGACGACCGCCGAAGCCCGGACGACCGCCGAAGCCGCCGCCACCACCGGGACCGCCGCCACCGGGACGACCGGCGAAACCGCCGCCGCCACCCGGACGACCGCCGCCACCACCACCGGGACGACCGGCGAAGCCGCCGCCACCGGGACGACCGCCACCGCCGCCGGGACGACCGGCGCCACCGGGACGACCGCCGCCGCCGGGGCCCGGACGCGGGCCGGCAGCCGGACGCTGCGGCATCATGCCCGGGTTCGGACGGTTACCGCCACCGGGACGCGGGCCGGCGCCACCGGCCGCGCCACCCTGCGGGCGCGGCATGGAGCCGGGAGTCGGACGCGGGCCACCCTGGCCCTGCGGACGGGGACCACCCTGGCCGCCGCCCTGCGGACGCGGGCCGGGCTGACCGGGACGCGGGGCGCCACCGGGCCGCGGGGCCTGCGGACGGGCCATGCCCGTCGAACCACCGGACGTGAAGGGGTTGTTGCCCGGACGCGGACCGGACGGACGGGGCCCGCCGGGACGCTGACCCTGACCACCGGGACGCGGGGCACGCTCGCCACGCTGCTGGCCCTGGCCGGGGCCGCCCTGACGGCCACTGGGACGCGGACCCGGGGTGGCACCCGGGCGCGGGCCCGGCTGCGCGGCGGGCGCCGGCGACGGCGGGGCCTGGAACTCCGGCTGCGCGGGCGCGGCCGGACCGGGCTTGGGCGCCGCCGGGCGGGCCGCCGGGGTCGGCCGCGGGCCCGGGGTGGGGCCGGCAGCAGGCTTGGGGGCCTCCGGGGCAGCGGGCGCCGCGGGGGCGGCAGGCGCCTCCGGGGCGGCCGGTGCCGCGGGGCCCGGCTTGGGGGCGCCCGGCTTCGGGGCAGCCGGACGGGCCGCCTGCGCCGGAGAGGGCGCGGACGGCTTCGCGGGGGCCGACTTACGCGGCGCCGCGGGCTTGCCGGCGGAACGACCGCCGCCGCTGCCCGCCTGGAAAGCGTCGGTCAGCTTGCGAACAACCGGCGCCTCGATCGTCGAGGACGCCGAACGGACGAATTCACCAAGTTCTTGGAGCTTGGCCATGACGACCTTGCTCTCAACGCCGAACTCCTTGGCGAGTTCGTAAACCCGGACCTTAGCCACTTCGCTCCTTCTAGGTCCGGGGTGTCCACCGGACCGTCGCTACTTCATGGGCGTACTCATCGCGTACTCATCGAGTGCTCATCGCAATCTCGACCTACTTCCGACTCGCGAGGTACCTGACCGCACGGTTTTCCGTGCGCTGTGCATTTCCTGCTGTGCCTTATTGCCATCGCGGCTGCTCAACGCGCGCCCCCTTCGATGAACCGGCGCAACTCCGCCGTCTCGAACGGGCCACGGCCCCGGTAGGCCCGGGGGAACGCCCGACGGCGAACCGCCAGGTCGAGGCAGACCAGTGTCCGGTGCACATAAGCACCCCGGCCGGGCAGCGTACCGCGAGGATCGGGGACGCACTCGCCCTCGATCACCACGATGCGCAGCAAATCGCCCTTGGCCGCTCGCTCCCGGCACCCCAGACAAGTGCGCTCAGGGCATGCGCGGGCATGCGTCCGGCCAGACACTGCTTAAGTCTACCTCCCCACAGCGGCTCCACCCCGATGGGGTAAAGCCCGATCCCTGCTCAAGAATTCCCCGCGGGGCGGTGCGGCACCACTCTTTTTCGTCCGCCGCCGCCCCGCGCGCTGCCCGGTGGGCTCAGCCCTGCTCCGCCGCCACGTGCTCGGTGTCCGGGCGGATGTCGATCCGCCAGCCGGTGAGCCGGGCCGCGAGCCGGGCGTTCTGCCCTTCCTTGCCGATGGCCAGCGACAGCTGGTAGTCGGGGACCGTCACCCGCGCCGAGCGCGCGTTCAGGTCCACCACCTCGACCTTGCTGACCCGGGCCGGCGACAGCGCGTTCGCCACCAGCTCGGCCGGGTCGTCGGACCAGTCCACGATGTCGATCTTCTCGCCGTTGAGCTCGGCCATCACGGCCCGCACCCGGCCGCCCATCGGACCGATGCACGCGCCCTTGGCGTTCAGCCCCGAACGCGTCGACCGCACCGCGATCTTCGTCCGGTGCCCCGCCTCCCGCGCGATGGCGGCGATCTCCACGGACCCGTCCGCGATCTCCGGCACCTCCATGGCGAACAGCTTCTTCACCAGATTGGGGTGCGTGCGCGACAGGGTCACCGAGGGGCCCCGGACGCCCTTGACGACGCGGACCACGTAGGACCGCAGCCGCGTGCCGTGCGTGTACTCCTCGCCCGGGACCTGCTCCTGCACCGGCAGGATGGCCTCCAGCCGACCGATGTCGACCAGGACGTTCTTGGGGTCCTTGCCCTGCTGGACGACGCCGGTGACGACATCGCCCTCACGCCCGGCGTACTCGCCGAACGTGACCTCCTCCTCGGCGTCCCGCAGCCGCTGCAGGATGACCTGCTTGGCGGTGGTCGCCGCGATCCGCCCGAAGCCGGACGGGGTGTCGTCGAACTCGCGCGGCTCGGCACCCTCCTCCAGGTCCTCCGGGTCCTCCTTCGCCCACACCGTCACGTGCCCGGTGTTGCGGTTCAGCTCCACCCGCGCCCGGCGGCGGCTGCCCTCGGTGCGGTGGTACGCAATGAGGAGGGCCGACTCGATCGCCTCGACCAGCAGGTCGAACGAGATCTCCTTCTCCCGCACCAGACCCCGCAGGGCACTCATGTCGATGTCCACGGCTACGCCTCCTCCTTGTTCTCGTCGATCTTCTCGTCCTGCTGCGTGTCCTTCTCGTCCTGCGGCGCTTCACGCTTGGCAGGTCGCGCGGACTTGGGGTTGAACTCCAGCTCGATCCGCGCCTTGGCGATCTCCTCGAACGCGACCCGGCGCTCGGTCGGCTTCCGCCCCTTGACGCCCGGCACCTCAAGATCCAGGCCGGTGTCGTCCATGGCGATGATCCGCGCCACCAGGTCGCCGCCCTCATGGAGGCGGGCCTTGATCAGTCGGCCGACGGCGCGGCGGTAGTGCCGCGGCTCGGTCAGCGGCCGGTCGGCGCCCGGCGAGGACACCTCAAGGGTGTACGGGGCGCCGCCCATGGCATCGGTGTCGTCCAGGACCTGCGACGCCTCGCGGCTCAGCTCGGCGCACTCGTCCAACTGGACGCCCTCATCGGAATCGACCACGATCCTCAGCACCCGACTCTTGCCGGCCGGTGTCACCTCGATCTCTTCCAGATCCAGGTCTCGCGCGGCGACGAGCGGTTCAAGCAGTCCGCGCAGCCTCTCGCTCTGGGTGGTGCTCATCCGGGTGACTCCTCGGCCGCGTGTGCTGTTGTGGGTAGGTCGCGTGTCGGGTCAAAGCCTATCGGTTCCGGCGGGGTACTGACGATTCGGTGGGCGGTCACGGATACCCTCGCCTGCGGTGATCACTACGGAAGACCCCGGGAAGTGCAACGTGCCGAAAGTGGCGCTCACACGCAGAACGACCCTGCTGGCCGGCGCCGCCCTGGGAGGTGCGGCACTGCTCTCCGGATGCGCCGACGCCGCCGGTCCTAACCCCCGCGCCGCCGAACGCCTCCGCAAACGGGCCGCGCACGACAGCGCAACGCTCCTCGCCCGCTACGACGCGACGCTCTCGGCGCACCCCGCCCTGGCCCCCCGCCTGCGCCCCCTGCGCGCCGAAGTCGCCCGCCACACCGAGGCGTTCACGCCCAAGCCCCCCTCCCCCGCCCCGGGCGGCACCCCCCGCGTACCCACCGACGAACGCGAAGCCCGCACCACCCTGGCCGACGCGGAACGCACCCTCTCCGACACCCGCACCAAGGCACTGCTCTCCGCACCTCCCGAACTGGCCCGCCTCCTGGCCTCGGTAGCCGCCGCCGGCGCGGCCCACGCCTACCTCCTGACGCAGGAAGGGCAACCCAGTTCAAGCTGACCGGCACCCCGGACCGCACCCGGCAACGGACACAAACCAACCCGTTCGCGTAGCCGTCCGGCACCGAGATGACGGGTCAGCCGCCCACGGCGCCGGGTCGGAGGGGATGTCCCGAGGTGCGTCCGCGGGATCCGGAGCAAACACCCGGGCATTCCTCAACTGACAGACCAGAGGCGCCCGCACCGAGGACGCACCCCGGGACAGCCCCCTCCGCCCGTAGGCGAAGCGGCCCCAGCCACCCCACCACCGAGAGAGAACCACGATGGCGACGACCACGAGCAAAGACGCGCCACGCGAGGAACTGGGCGCGACCCAGGCCGCGTTGGCGGCCGAACACGCCGCCGTCTACGGCTACGGCGTGGTCGGCGGCCGGATCGGAACCGACCGCCGCCCCGAGGCGCAGAGCGCCTACGACGCGCACCGCGCCCGCCGCGACGCCCTGCGCCGCACCGTACGGGAGCTCGGCGGCGCCCCCCAAGCGGCGGCCGCCGCCTACGAGTTGCCGTTCCCGGTGCCGGACGCGGCCGCCGCCGCGCGCCTGGCGGCGGAGCTGGAGGACCGGGTGGCGGCCGTCTACGCGGACCTGGTGCGGGCCGCCGACGGCGCGCACCGCAAGGACGCCGCGGCCGCGCTCCGCGAGGCGGCGGTGCGCGCGGTTCGGTGGCGCGGCAGCGGCGTAGCCTTCCCTGGGCTCGTGGAACGGGCCGCGGCACCCGCCCCGTCGGGCGCCGCGAGCACCCCCGCCGACGCGCTGTAGGCGCACCAACGCGCCGCGACCGCGACGCCCGACGAACGACCGGCCGCCCCACGGCCACTCCCCCACGCAAAGGACAGCTCAGGCATGGCAACGGCACCCATCGAACCCCCGCAGAGGCTGCGGAGTGCGCTCGGCGGCGATCAGGAGGGCCCCCTAGGGGCCTGGCTGGCGGCGCTCCCGGCGCTGGTTCAGGAGCGGTTGGAGGCATGGCAGCTCACCCTAGAGCGGGTGCACGCACCGGGCGGCCGCAGCAGCCTGGTGGCGTTGGTGCGGCAGGAGGACGGGACCCCGGCGGCGTTGAAGTTCCCGGTGCCGGGCCGGGCCGCCACGCAGGAGGCTGCGGCGCTGCGGGTGTGGGACGGCTGGGGCGCGGTGCGACTGCTGCGGGCCGACGAGGCGAGCGGCGCGCTGCTGCTGGAGCGGTTGCAGGGGTCGGTGTCACTGCGGTCGCTGCCGGAGGCCAAGGCGCTGCTGGAGGCGGCCGGCACGGTGCGCCGGCTGTGGGTGGCGCCGCCGGCGGGGCATCCGTTCGCAACGGTGGCGGAGCGGACCGCGCAGGACGCCGAGCGGCTGCCGGCGGCCGCGGCGGCGACCGACGCCGGCCCGTTGGTGGACGAGGCGCTGGAGTTGGGCCGGTCGCTGCCGGACGGGGCCACGGAGGAGTACGTCCTGCACGGCGCGTTCCGGCAGGGGAAGGTGCTGGCCGGGGAGCGGGCGCCGTGGCTGACGGTGGGCCCGTCGCCGCTGGTCGGCGAGCGGGCGTACGACCTGGCGCGGCTGGTGCTGGACCGCTTCGAGGACCTGCTGGCCGGTTCCGGGGCGGCCGCGGTGGCCCGGCGGCGGGTGGCGAAGCTGGCCGACTCGCTGGAGGTGGACCGGGAGCGGCTGCGCGACTGGACGCTGTACCGGGCGGTGCGCGCGGGCGTACGGGAGTCGGTGGCCGGCGACCGCCGGCGCGGCGAGTCGCTGCTGGAGTTCGCGGCGTACCTGTAGCCGGGACGGATTCCGCGACCCGCGGGGGCGCATCCGAACGGGAACGGGCCGGCGGGGCGGATGCCCGGCCGGCCCGTTCGCCGCGTGCGGTTAGGCGCCGAGGCGGGCGACGGCCTCGGCGACCGTCAGCTCCTCGCGCTCGCCGGTGCGCCGGTCCTTGACCTCGACGATGCCCTCGCCGGCGCGGCGGCCGGCGACGACGATGGTCGGCACGCCGATCAGCTCGGCGTCGGTGAACTTCACGCCGGGCGAGACCCCGGGACGGTCGTCGACCAGCACCCGCAGCCCGGCGGCACCGAGCTGCGCGCCGATCTCCAGGGCGAGTTCGGTCTGCTTGGCCTTGCCGGCGGCGACGACGTGGACGTCGGCGGGGGCCACCTCACGCGGCCAGCACAGGCCCTGGTCGTCGGCGTGCTGCTCGGCGAGCGCGGCGACGGCGCGGGAGACGCCGATGCCGTACGAGCCCATGGTCACCCGGACCGGCTTGCCGTTCTGGCCGAGCACGTCGAGCTGGAAGGCGTCGGCGTACTTGCGGCCGAGCTGGAAGATGTGGCCGATCTCGATGGCGCGGTCCAGCTTGAGGCCGGTGCCGCACTTCGGGCAGGGGTCGCCCTCCTGCACCACGACGACGTCGACGTACTCGTCGACCTCGAAGTCGCGGCCGGCGACGACGTTCTTGGCGTGCACGCCCTCCTTGTTGGCGCCGGTGATCCAGGAGGTGCCGGGGGCGACCCGCGGGTCGGCGAGGTACTTCACCTTCTCCAGGCCCTGCGGCCCGACGTAGCCGCGGACCAGGTCCGCGCGGCCGACGAAGTCCTCGGCGGTCACCAACTCGACGGCGGCCGGCGCGAAGTGCGTCTCGACCTTGTCCATGTCGACCTCGCGGTCGCCGGGGACGCCCACCGCCACGATCTCGCCGTCGACCTTCACCAGGAGGTTCTTCAGGGTGGCGGAGGCCGGCACGCCGAGGTGCGCGGCGAGCGTCTCGATGGTGGGGGTGTCCGGGGTCGGGATCTCCTCCAACGCGGGCGCGTCGGCCGCGTCCACCGGCTTCAGGACGTAGTTGATCGCCTCGGTGTTGGCGGCGTAGTCGCAGCTCGGGCAGTCGGCGAAGGTGTCCTCACCGGCCGCGGCGGGGGCCAGGAACTCCTCGGACTTGGAGCCGCCCATGGCGCCGGCGATGGCGGCGCAGATGCGGTAGTCCAGGCCGAGGCGCTCGAAGATCCGCTGGTAGGCCGCGCGGTGCAGGGCGTACGCCTCGTCCAGGCCCTCGTCGGCGGCGTCGAAGGAGTAGGAGTCCTTCATCTGGAACTCGCGGCCGCGCAGGATGCCGGCGCGCGGACGGGCCTCGTCGCGGTACTTGGTCTGGATCTGGTAGAGGATCACCGGCAGGTCCTTGTAGGACGTGCACTGGTCCTTCACCAGCTGCGTGAAGATCTCCTCGTGGGTGGGGCCGAGGAGGTAGTCACCGCCCCTGCGGTCCTTCAGGCGGAACAGTTCGGCGCCGTACTCCTCCCAGCGACCGGTGGCCTCGTAGGGCTCCTTGGGCAGCAGGGCGGGCAGCAGAACCTCCTGGCCGCCGATGGCGTCCATCTCCTCGCGCACGATCCGCTCGACGTTGGCGAGAACCTTCTTGCCGAGCGGCAGCCAGGACCAGACACCGGCGGCGGTGCGGCGCACATAGCCGGCGCGCACCAGGAGCTTGTGGCTGAGCACCTCGGCGTCGGCCGGGTCGTCGCGCAGTGTCTTGATCATCAAGCGGGACATGCGCTGGACCTGTGCGGCGTTGGCCATGGGAGTTTCTCCTGCGTAAGAAAGGTGACTCCCTGGAGGTTAGCTGGCGGGGTGTGTCCCACGGAAATGGCCGGGTTCCCACGTTGTTGGCTTTCCCGCCGTGGCGCCTGCGGCGGGCCGAGCCGCTGCGCGGGGCTGTTGGGTGCGGTGACGGGCCTCCGGGGTGGGGTGCCCGGACTGCTTCGCTTTACGTCCGGACACCCTGCCCCTCCGGCCCGTCACCTCCCGTGGGTGGGTGAATTGGGTTGGTGGGGGCGGGCGTTCGGGAGTGGTGTGCCGGTTACGGGCGCTTCAGGGGGAGGGGGGCGCCCATGACCGCGTAGGGGGTGGGGGCGCTGGGGAAGAGGACGCGGCGGGCGATGTCCTGGTAGCCGAGGGAGCGGTAGAGGCCGCGGGCGGGGCTTTCGGTGTCGATGGCGGAGAGGATGCTGCGGGGTTCGGCGGCCTCGTCGGTGATGCGGGTGATCAGGGAGCGGCCGATGCCGTGGCCCTGGTAGGCGGGGTGGACGTGCAGCTCGGTGATGACGAAGGAGTCGTCGAGCCAGTGGTCCAGGCCCTGGCAGCGCAGATAGGGCTCGACGACGGTGGACCACCAGTGGGTGCGGTCGTTGGGCATGCCGTAGACGAAGCCGACGAGGCGGCCGGCGGGGGTGGTGGCGCCGAGGGCACGGGCACCTCGGCAGCCGAGGTGGCGCAGCACGATGTGGCGGCGGACGGCGATCTCGTCGTCGGTGAGGCCGAAGGCGAGGGCTTGCACGGCTAGCGCGTCATCCACGCGGGCAGCGAGATCAAGGGGGCCGACCGCGACGTCATCCATGCTCGGAGCGTACAAGGCGGCGGCTCAGAAAAGTACGCTCATGAATGCGCCGACCTCCTCGAAGCCGACCCGTCGATAGGCGGCGCGGGCGGCGGCGTTGTAGTCGTTGACGTAGAGGCTGACTACGGGGGCGACGTCGCTGAGGGCGTAGCGGAGCACGGCGGCCATGCCGGTCTCGGACAGGCCCTGGCCGCGGTGCGCGGGGTCGACCCAGACGCCCTGGATCTGGCAGGCGTGCGGGGTGGCGGCGCCGATCTCGGCCTTGAAGACGACCTTGCCGTCCTCGATGCGGGCGAACGAGCGGCCGGCGCCGACGAGTTCGGCGACCCGGGCCTGGTAGAGGAGTCCGCCGTCGCCGGCGAGCGGCGAGATGCCGACCTCCTCGGTGAACATCGCCACGCAGGCCGGCATGATCAGGTCGAGCTCGTCCTTGCGGATCCGTCGGACGCGGGGGTCGGGGGCGACCTCGGCGGACGGGGCGCGGGTGACCATCAGCGGCTGGTGGGCGCGGATCTCGCGGGCCGGGCCCCAGTGGGGTTCCAGCAGTGACCAGAGTTCAGCGGTGGGGCCGGCGGGGCCGACGATGGAGGAGCAGCGGCGGCCCTGGCGGCGGGCGCGTTCGGCGAAGCCGCGGACGGCCTCGGGGGTGGCGCAGACCGGGACGAGGTTGGCGCCGGCGTAGCAGAGGGACTCCAGTCGGCCGCCGACGTACCAGCCCCACATCTCCCCGCCGAGCCGCCAGGGGTCGAGACCGGCGACCTGGACCCGGGCGGCGACGAAGGCGTTGGCGACCGGTTCACGGTCCAGGACCGTGAGAGCCTCATCGAGCTCTCCCGGTTCGAGGACCTTGATGGTGGTGGTCGTCAGCACGTGTCGGAAAGCCTCACCGTGGGGGCCTGGGAGGCCAGGCGGAGCGGGTCCTGGCACTGTACCTCCACCGGGCCAGACGCACTTGGGCTCCCCGGGACGGACCTGCGAAGACCCCGCGGGGGCGGGGTGGGACCGGTCGCTCGCGGGGCTCTGCGTGCGCTCGTACGGTCTGGTACGCGGCTCGTACGGGTCGGTGCGCGACGTGTACGGGTCGCGGTGCGCGGCTCGTACCGGTGGGCGTGCGGCTCGTACCGGTCGACGCGGTGCTGGTGGGGATCGGCGGCCGGCTCGTACGGGGCGACGAGCGGCTCGTGCGCAGGGGTGCCCGGCGCGCACGTTTCAGTGCGCGGCTCGTACCGATCGGTGCGCGGGTGCGTGGGCCAGCGGGCGGTGTGCGGGGCCGTTGATCGGTGCATCACCGCGCTGGGCCGCGGATCGGTGCGCGGGCGCGTGAGGCAGTGCGCCGGCCGGAGCGGGAATACCGCTCCGGCCGGGCCGCGTTGTGGCCCCGCAGGGGGTGCCGGCGTCCCCTACGGGATCTGTTCCCCCTGCCCTAAGGGTCAGCCCGCGGCGGTGACGACCGGCTCGCCGGAGGCGATGCCGTCGGCCTCCATCTGCGCGGCGATCTTCATGGCCTCTTCGATGAGGGTCTCGACGATCTTGGACTCGGGGACGGTCTTGATGACCTCGCCCTTGACGAAGATCTGGCCCTTGCCGTTGCCGGAGGCGACGCCGAGGTCGGCCTCGCGGGCCTCGCCGGGGCCGTTGACGACGCAGCCCATGACGGCGACGCGGAGCGGGACCTCCATGCCCTCCAGGCCCGCGGTGACCTCGTCGGCCAGCTTGTAGACGTCGACCTGGGCGCGGCCGCAGGACGGGCAGGAGACGATCTCCAGGCGGCGCGGGCGGAGGTTCATCGACTCCAGGATCTGGATGCCGACCTTGACCTCTTCGACCGGCGGCGCGGAGAGCGAGACCCGGATGGTGTCGCCGATGCCCTCGCTGAGCAGCGCCCCGAAGGCGACCGCGGACTTGATGGTGCCCTGGAAGGCCGGGCCGGCCTCCGTGACGCCGAGGTGGAGCGGGTAGTCGCTCTGGGCGGCGAGCTGGCGGTAGGCGTTGACCATCACGACCGGGTCGTTGTGCTTGACCGAGATCTTGATGTCGCGGAAGCCGTGCTCCTCGAAGAGGGACGCCTCCCACAGGGCGGACTCGACGAGCGCCTCGGGGGTGGCCTTGCCGTACTTCTGGAGCAGGCGCCGGTCCAGGGAGCCGGCGTTGACGCCGATCCGGATTGGGGTGCCGGCGTCGGAGGCCGCCTTGGCGATCTCCTTGACCTTGTCGTCGAACTGCTTGATGTTGCCCGGATTGACCCGGACCGCGGCGCAGCCGGCGTCGATGGCGGCGAAGACGTACTTCGGCTGGAAGTGGATGTCGGCGATGACCGGGATCTGCGACTTCTTGGCGATCACGGACAGCGCGTCGGCGTCGTCCTGGGTGGGACAGGCGACCCGGACGATCTGGCAGCCGGAGGCGGTCAGTTCGGCGATCTGCTGGAGCGTGGCGCCGATGTCGGAGGTCCGGGTCGTCGTCATCGACTGCACCGAGACCGGTGCGTCTCCGCCCACGGCAACCGTACCGACCTGGATCTTGCGGCTGACGCGGCGGTCGGCCAGCTTGGTCGGTACGTCCGGCATTCCCAGTGCGATGGCAGTCATCTGGCGAGCAACCCCAAGGTGATGGATCAAGGCCCGGATTCGGCGGGCTTCCGGTCATCGAGCCTACGGCACCCATATCGTCCGAGGCACATCGAACCCATAGGCCCCTCGAAAGGGGGCGGCCAGGCACGCCCATACGGTGGCGGCGTGCCTGGCCCGGGTTGTGCGGCCGTGTGGCCCCCTTGCGGCCTAGGTGAGCTTCACCGGGTTCACCACGTCGGCGACCAGCACCAGCAGGGTGAAGCAGACGAAGATCCCGGCGACGACGTAGGCGACCGGCATCAGCTTGGCGACGTCGAAGGGGCCGGGGTCGGGGCGCCGGACGACCTTGGCGAAGGCGCGGCGGAGCGACTCCCACAGGGCGCCGGCGATGTGGCCGCCGTCCAGCGGCAGCAGCGGCAGCATGTTGAACAGGAACAGCGAGAGGTTGAAGCCGGCGACCAGCAGGAGCATGGTCGCCACCCGCTGCTCCGGCGGGATGTGCAGCGAGAAGACCTCGCCGCCGACCCGGGCCGCGCCGACCACGCCCATCGGGGAGTCCTGCTTGCGCTCGGCGCCGTTGAAGGCGGCGTTCCACAGGTCGGGAACCTTGCCGGGGAGGCGGACCAGGGATTCCACGCCCTGGCCGACCATGCTGCCCATGCGGTCGACGGACTGCGAGAAGGTCTGCGGGACGACGCCGCTGGCCGGGGTGAAGCCGAGGAAGCCGGCGGTGACGAACTCGCCGGGGACGTAGCCGCCGTGGCCGTCGGTCTTGGCGACCTTGTTCTCGATGAGGTCGGCGTGCAGCGTCACCTTGGTGCCGTGCCGCTCGACGACCAGGGTCGCCCGGCCGGTGGTCCGGCGGATCTGGTCCTGGAGGGTGCCCCAGTCGGGGACGGCGTGGCCGTTGAACGTGAGGATCTTGTCGCCGGCGCGGAGGCCGGCCGCCTTGGCCGGGGAGTCCTTGGCGCCGGACGGGCACTTGTCGGTCTGTGCGGAGGCCGCGATGACGCAGTCGGAGACCGAGCCGACCTGGGTGGTCTGGGTGTTGATGCCGAAGCCCATCAGCACGCCCATGAAGATCACCACGGCCAGGACCAGGTTCATGAACGGCCCGGCGAACATCACGATGACGCGCTTCCAGGGCTTGCGGGTGTAGAACAGCCGCTTCTCGTCGCCGGGTTGGAGCTCCTCGAAGGCGGCCTCGCGGGCGTCCTCGATCATGCCGCGGAACGGGGAGGTGGACCGGGCCTGCAACTTCCCGTCGTCGCCGGGCGGGAACATCCCGATCATGCGGATGTAGCCGCCCAGCGGGACCGCCTTGATGCCGTACTCGGTGTCGCCCTTCTTGCGGGAGAAGAGCGTCGGCCCGAAGCCCACCATGTACTGCGGCACGCGGATGCCGAACATCTTGGCCGTGGAGAGGTGGCCGAGCTCGTGCCAGGCGATGGAGAACAGCAGGCCGACGACGAAGACGACTATGCCGAGGATGGTCATCCAGGTCGTCATGCGCGAGCCTCCGATGGGGTGCGTGCCGCCGCGGCGGCCAGTTCGCGGGCGCGGGCGCGCGCCCATTTCTCGGCCTGCAGGACGTCCGCAACGGTCAGGGAGGTTCCGCCGCCGTCCTGGGTCTGCTTCGTCACCACTCCGGATGCCAGCCCTTCGTCGACCACTGCGGCGACGGTATCCACAATCCCTGTGAACGGCAGCCCGCCGGTGAGGAACGCCTCGACGCACTCCTCGTTGGCGGCGTTGAAGACGGCGGGGGCGGTGCCGCCCAGTGCGCCGACCCGGCAGGCCAGCGGGACGGACGGGAAGGCGTCCGCGTCGAGCGGGAAGAACTCCCAGCTCTGTGCGGTCGTCCAGTCGATGCCGGGGGCGGCGTCGGCGATCCGCTCGGGCCAGCCGATGCCGAGCGCGATCGGCATCCGCATGTCGGGCGGGCTGGCCTGGGCGAGGGTGGAGCCGTCGGTGAACTCCACCATCGAGTGGACGTAGGACTGCGGGTGGACGACGACCTCGATGCGGTCGAAGGGGACGTCGAAGAGCAGGTGCGCCTCGATGACCTCCAGGCCCTTGTTGACCAGGGTCGCGGAGTTGATGGTGACGACCGGGCCCATGGACCAGGTGGGGTGGGCCAGGGCCTGTTCGGGGGTGACGCCGGTCAGTTCGCGGCGGGTGCGGCCGCGGAACGGGCCGCCGGAGGCGGTGACCACCAGCTTGCGGACCTCGGCGCGGGTGCCGCCGGTCAGCGCCTGGAAGAGCGCGGAGTGCTCGGAGTCGACGGGGATGATCTGGCCGGGCTTGGCGACGGCCTTGACCAGGGGGCCGCCGACGATCAGCGATTCCTTGTTGGCGAGGGCCAGCGCCCGGCCGGCCTTCAGGGCGGCGAGGGTGGGGGCGAGGCCGATGGAGCCGGTGATGCCGTTGAGGACGGTGTGGCAGTCAAAGGCGGCGAGTTCGGTGGCGGCGTCGGGGCCGGCCAGGATCTGTGGCAGCGGCTCGCCGGTGCCGTAGCGGGCGGCCAGCGCCTCGCGCAGCGCCGGCACCGTCTCCTCGCGCGAGACCGCGACGGTGCCGACCCGCAGCCGGTGCGCCTGCTCGGCGAGCAGGTCCACCCGGCCGCCGGCCGCGGCGAGCGCGGTGACCTGGAACCGGCCGGGGTTGCGCAACACGATGTCGATGGCCTGGGTGCCGATCGAACCGGTCGAGCCGAGGATCACGATCTCCCGCGGGCCCCCGGAGTCGCCGGCGGCCGGCTCGAAGCGCAGGTGCGGGTGGGCGAGGCTGTCCGTCATGTGGTCCATTGTGGCCGGTCGGCGCGGTACCCCGGCCACCGAGGGCGTCCGCACCTCGTACGGGCGACGCACGGGCCGCCCGTACGAGGCCGGTGCGCTCTACCGGAACGGGCGGCGGGCGTTGTCCTTGGTGCTGCGGCCGGGGGTGGCGTCGGCGATCCAGGCGCCGTCGCCGCTGGGGTCGATGACGCCCTCTTCCAGCCAGGTGTAGCTGCCGTCGAGGACGCCGGAGACGACCTTGCGGTCCAGTTCGTCGGTGTTGGTCCACAGACGGTGGAACAGTTCCTCGACGCGGATGCGGGCCTGGCGGCAGAAGGCGTCGGCGAGTTGGTGGGCCTCGCGGCCGTGGTCGCCGGTGATCCGCAGGTGCTCGGCCCGTACGCAGGCGGCGCTCATCGCGAAGAGTTCGGCGCCGATGTCGACGACCCGGCCGAGGAAGCCCTGCTTGGTCTCCATCTTCCCCTGCCAGCGCGACATCGCGTAGAAGGTGGACCGGGCCAGCTTGCGGGAGGTCCGCTCGACGTACCGCAGGTGGCCGGCCAGTTCGCCGAACTCCTGGTAGGTGCGCGGGAGTTGGCCGGGTCCGGCGACCAGCTTGGGCAGCCAGCGGGCGTAGAAGCCGCCGGCCTTGGCCGCCGCCTTGCCCTTGTCGCTCAGGGACTTGTCGGGGTCGATGAGGTCGCCGGCGACGGAGAGGTGGGCGTCGACGGCCTCCCGGGCGATCAGCAGGTGCATGATCTCGGTGGAGCCCTCGAAGATCCGGTTGATGCGCATGTCGCGCAGCATCTGCTCGGCGGGGACGGCGCGTTCACCGCGGGCGGCGAGCGACTCGGCGGTCTCGAAGCCGCGGCCGCCGCGGATCTGGACGAGATCGTCGGCCATCCGCCAGCCCATCTCGGAGCCGTAGAGCTTGGCGAGGGCGGCCTCGATGCGGATGTCGTTGCGGTTCTCGTCGGCCATCTGGGAGGCGAGGTCGACGACCGCCTCCAGGGCGAAGGTGGTGGCGGCGATGAAGGAGATCTTGGCGCCGACCGCCTCGTGCTTGGCGATCGGGCGGCCCCACTGCTCGCGGGCGCCGGACCACTCGCGGGCGATCTTCAGGCACCACTTGCCGGTGCCGGCGCACATCGCGGGCAGCGAGAGCCGGCCGGTGTTGAGCGTGGTCAGGGCGATCTTCAGGCCGGCGCCTTCGGGGCCGATGCGGTTGGCGGCCGGGACCCGTACCTGGTGGAAGCGGGTGACGCCGTTCTCCAGGCCCCGCAGGCCCATGAAGGCGTTGCGGTTCTCGACGGTGATGCCGGGGGCGTCGGCCTCGACGACGAAGGCGGTGATGCCGCCCTTGTGCCCCTCGGAGGCGGGGACCCTGGCCATCACCACCAGCAGGTCGGCGACCACGCCGTTGGTGGTCCACAGCTTCACGCCGTCGAGAACGTAGTTCTCGCCGTCGGGCACCGCGGTGGTGGCCAGGCGGGCGGGGTCGGAGCCCACGTCGGGCTCGGTGAGCAGGAAGGCCGAGATGTCCGTGCGGGCCAGCCGCGGCAGGAACGTCTCCTTCTGCTCCTGGGTGCCGAAGAGCTTCAGCGGCTGCGGTACGCCGATCGACTGATGCGCGGAGAGCAGCGCGCCGATCGCCGGGCTGGCCGAGCCGACCAGGGCGAGGGCGCGGTTGTAGTAGACCTGGGTGAGGCCGAGGCCGCCGTACTTCGGGTCGATCTTCATGCCCAGGGCGCCCAGTTCCTTCAGGCCGCGGACGGTCTCGTCCGGGATGCGGCCCTCGCGTTCGATCCGGGCGCCGTCGACCTCGGTCTCGCAGAACTCCCGCAGCGTGGCGAGGAACTTCTCGCCGCGCCGGACGTCGTCCACCGCGGGGGTGGGGTGCGGATGGATGAGGTCGAGCCGGAAGCGCCCCAGGAACAGTTCCTTGGCGAAGCTGGGCTTGCGCCAGTCCTGCTCGCGGGCCGCCTCGGCGACCCGACGGGCTTCGCGCTCGGAAACGTTGCGGATGGACGGAGCGGTCATCAGGAGCTCACCTCGCCGCGGTTCGGGAGTCTGCCGGCGGGCCGGTCGGCCGCCGGGCAGTGCTACTTGTGACAAGTACCCGATCCGCGCGGGTTGCACCAGCGGAGCGGAGCCCGGGGGCAGGGGGTCGCCGTGGCCGGAAACGAGCGGTCGTGGGGGTGTCGTGCCGGCCCTGGGGAGGGTGTCGCGTACCGCGCTGGTTGTAGGCGCGGGGTGGCGCCACCCCCAACGGCAGGGCCCCGCATCCGCCTCGGTCAGGAGGGACCGGGGCGGAGCGGGGCCATAGCGTCTAGAGGTCCGACCCGGCGTGGGGGAAGCGCCGGGTGGTGGGGACGCGGCGCGCTCCGGAAACAGGGGGCCGGAGCGCGCCGCGTGGGAGGAGGCCGGCGCTCAAGGGGAGTGCGCCGGCCTCGACCTGGCGGGCGGTACGGCCCCAGGATGGCCGTCGCTGTCCACCGGGCCAGGCCGGTCCGAGGGGCGGCGGGCCGGTGCGCCTGGCCCGTCCGCCCCCGGGATCGCCAGTGGTCTACAGGTCCAGTCCGGTGAGGACCAGGACGCGCTCGTAGGTGTAGTCGTCCATGGCGTAGCGGACGCCCTCGCGGCCGACGCCGGACTGCTTGACGCCGCCGTAGGGCATCTGGTCGGCGCGGTAGGACGGCACGTCGCCGACGATCACGCCGCCGACCTCCAGGGCCCGGTGGGCGCGGAAGGCGGTCTGGGTGTCGTGGGTGAACACGCCTACCTGGAGGCCGAACTTGGAGTCGTTGACGGCTGCGAACGCCGCGTCGACGCCGTCGACCTTCTGGAGGGTGAGGACCGGGCCGAAGACCTCCTCGGTGGCGAGGGTCGCGCCGGCCGGCACGTCCTCCAGCACGGTCGGCGCGTAGGCGGCGCCGTCGCGCTTGCCACCGGCGAGCAGCTTGGCGCCGCGCTCGACGGCGTCGTCGACCCAGGACTCCACGCGCTTGGCGGCGTCCTCGCTGACCAGCGGGCCGACCTCGGTGGCGTCGTCGGACGGGTCGCCGGTGACCTGGGCCTCGACGGCCGCGACGACCTTGGGGACCAGCCGGTCGTAGACCGAGGCGTCGGCGATGACCCGCTGGACGGAGATGCAGGACTGGCCGCCCTGGTAGTTGGCGAAGGTGGCGATGCGCTGGGCCGCCCAGTCCAGGTCCTGCTCGGACGACCAGTCGGGCAGGACGACGGCGGCGCCGTTGCCGCCGAGCTCCAGGGTGCAGTGCTTGCGGGGCACCGAGTCGAGGATGGCGTAGCCGACCTTGTCGGAGCCGGTGAAGGAGATGACCGGCAGCCGCTCGTCCTGGACGAGGGCCGTCATGCGGTCGTTGGGGACCGGGAGGATCGACCAGGAGCCGGCGGGCAGGTCGGTGTCGGCCAGCAGCTCGCCGAGGATCAGGCCGGAGAGCGGGGTGGCCGGGGCCGGCTTGAGGAGGATCGGGACGCCGGCGGCGATGGCCGGGGCGATCTTGTGGGCGCAGAGGTTCAGCGGGAAGTTGAACGGCGCGATGCCCAGGACGGTGCCGCGGGGGAAGCGGCGGGTCAGCGCGAGCCGGCCGGCGCCGCCGGCGTCGGTGTCCAGGCGCTGGGCCTCGCCGCCGTTGAAGCGGCGGGCCTCCTCGGCTGCGAAGCGGAACACCGAGATGGCCCGGCCGACCTCTCCGCGGGCCCACTTCATGGGCTTGCCGTTCTCCGCGGAGATCAGCCGGGCGATCTCCTCGGTGCGCTCCACCAGACCGCGCACCACGTGGTCGAGGGCGGCGGCCCGCACGTGGGCGGGGGTCGCGGCGAGCTCGTCCTGGACCGCGACGGAGGCGGCGATGGCCTCCTCGACCTGGGCCTCGGTGGGGACGCTCACCGTGCCGACGAGACGGCCGTCCCAGGGAGAGGTGACGTCGAAGGTGGCCTCGCCGGTGGCCTCGCGGCCGGCGAGCCAGAAGGCGGTGGGGGCTGCAGCAGTGTTCGGCACAGTGGATCCCGGCCCTTCGTGGTGGTGGGTGGTGCGCGCGCAGCTCGGGGAGCGGCTTGGCGTAGGACTCTGCTGCCCACCGTAGGGGTGCGGGGGCCCGCTGACGCTTGTCCGAAGCGGCGTAATCCGTCGGGGCGCCTCTCCGTGGTGGAGTCCGGCGGGTGTTGACGGCACGCCGGTTCGCTGCCGGCCGCATCGGGCGGGCGTGTCCCGATACGTCGAGGGGTCCGTGGCCCTCCTCTACTCCCCCGGCTGGGTCGACGTTGCCTTCAGGGCCAGCCACAGCTCCATGCGGACGTCCGGGTCGTCCAGCGAGCGGCCCAGGATCTCCTCCACCCGCCGCATCCGGTAGCGCAGGGTGTGGCGGTGCACGCCCAGGTCGGCGGCGGCCGCGTCCCACTGGCCGTGCCGGGCCAGCCAGGCGCGCAGGGACGCCACCAGGTCGCCGCGGCCGGTCGCGTCGTGTTCGCGCAGCGCCCGCAACAGCCCGTCGGCGAAGGCGCGTACGGCGTCGTCGGCGAGCAGCGGGAGCACCGAGCCGGCGGCCACGTCCTCGTGCTCGACCAGGGCGCGGCCGCGGCGGCGGGCGACGGAGAGGGCCTGTTCGGCCTGCCGGTAGGCGTGCGCCGCGGCCATCGGGCCGGTGGGTGCGGAGAGGCCGATGGCCAGTGACTCGGCCTGTGGTTCCCGGCCGGTGCCGGGTCGGGCGGACCGGCCGCGCGCCCGCGGCTGCGCGCCGAGCCGGGCCTCGGTCGCCGCGGCGAACGCGGTGCAGGCGTCCGCGGCCGCGCCCCCGTCGGCGACCAGCACGATCAGCCGGCCGCCGTCCGGCACGGCGAGCAGCGCCTCACCGGTGCGGGCGGCGGCCGACTCCATGGCGTCGGCGAGCGCCTCCAGGACGGGCGTGGCGGCGGCGCCTCGGGGGCCTGTCGGTGCCGACGGGGTGGCGGGCTTGGGGGCGGTCGGCTGGTCGTCGGCGGGCACCGGCTCGGCCACCAGCACCCGGAACGGGGCGTCCAGGAGTCCTCCGTAGAGCCGGCCGGAGACCGTCCGGGCGTGGTCCGGCTCGCCGGCCAGCAGCATCTTCAACACCGCGGCGCCGAGCCGCTGTTCGGCGTCCTGGAGCGCCCGGGACCGCTCGGTGGTCAGGGTGAGCAGCGCGACGGCCGAGTGCACCGCGTACCGCTCGGCGGTGCCGAGCGGGGCGCCGGTCCCCACGGCGAGCACGCCGCGCGAGCGCCGCCCGGTGCCCAGCGACTGCAGCTCCACCCGGTCGTCGCCCTCGGCGTCGCTGACGACGGCGCTGGCCGGCGCGGGCCGCTCCCGGAGCCGCGCCACGTCCTCGGCGAGCCGGGCCGCGCGCCGGGCGGCCCACTCGGGGGCAGCCGCCACCACCGCGCCGGACGCGTCGTAGAGCGCCGCCCAGCCGCTGAGGTGCGCCGCGAGCCGGCCCAGCAGCTCGGCCGGGCCCTCGGCCCCGAGCGCGGCCCGGGTCAGTTCGCGCTGGGCCTCGAAGCCGGCGGTCACCGCGCGGTACTGGTCGGCCGCGACGGCCGCCGAGACCGCCTTGCTGATCGCGATGAACGGCGTCCGGCGGGGCACCCCGAGCAGCGGCAGGCGGTGCCGGCGCGCCGCCTCGACCAACGCCTCCGGCGCCGCCTCGTAGTTCACCCCGACCGCGAACCCGAGCCCGACGACGCCGGCGCCGGCGACCCGCCGCACATAGCGGTCCGCGGCCTGTGGATCCTCCGCGTCTAGCTTCAGCGCGGTGATCAGCAGCAGCTCGCCGCCCTCCATATAGGGCACCGGGTCGATCAGCTCGCTGGCGTGCGCCCAGCGCACGGGGACGTCCAGCCGGTCCTCGCCCGCGAGCACGGCCAGCTTGAGCGCGGTGTGGTTGACCAGCGAGGCGAGGGTGTGCGGCATGGGACCTTCGGGGGCTTGGGCGGACGGCACGACCCCGACCGGCGGCCGGGTCCTCAAGCCGGCCTCCCGCCGACCTCCGCCGATCGTCCGCGCCGCCCGTATGAACGGCGGGCGTGTGCACCGCCCTGTATGAACGGCTGGTCTCGATTCTGCCTCAACGGAGGGTTTGCGGAACACTCCCCGATCGGGGCCCGCGCCCGCCGCTACGCCCGGAGGTCGACGAGGACCGGTGGGGCGTGCTCGCCGTCGACCGTGGTCACCGACAGCACCGCGTGGCCGGCCGGGAGCGCGTTCGCAAGGTCGGAGGCGGACCAGCGTTCGCGTTCGACGGTGCGGACGGTGATCGCCTTGGAGGTGGCGGCCTTGCCGGTGACCAGCTGGCGGACGAGGTGGAACGCCTTCATCCCGGCGCCGTGCGCGATGATTTGACGATCCGTCACGTCACGGGTCTCCACCCACTCCTTGCCCCACACCTCGGCGAACGGCGCCCCGTCCCAGGGCGTGACGCCCGCGAACGCCATCCGGCAGCCCACCGAACCGAGCAGTGCGCTGCGCAGCCCCTCGGGGACGTCGTCCAGGGAGCGCAGGGTCAGTACGGCCCCGGCGTTGGCCGAGCGCAGCCGCTGGAGGCCGCGCAGCGCCTCCGCGGTGATGGTGTGCGCGGCCTCGTCGAGGACCAGGCAGGCGAACAGCGAGCGGTCGGTGCGGGCCACCGCGCACTCGGTGAACTGGGCCAGGACCAGCCGGGCGAGAATCCGGGACGCCTCGGCGTGACCGCGTTCGGGGAGCTCGATACGGACCCGGAGGGGGTGGTCCAGGGAGCGCAGCGAGACCTGGCGGGTGGCTCCCGTGGGGTCGAAGAAGGCGGCGAAGGCGGGGCGGTCGAGCAGCGCGATGCGGTCCGCGAGGAGCAGCGCGACGTCGCCGGGGCGCTGCGACTGGCGGGCGCGGGCGTCGAGTTCGCGCAGCAGGGTGACATCGCCGGTCGCCTCCAGGGCGGTGCGCAGCGCGGCGACCGCCTGCGGCGCACCGTCCAGCAGCTCACGGAGCTCGGGCACGGTCGGGAAGCGGCCGTGGGCGGCGCGGAACGGGCCGAGCAGTTGGGCCAGGGCGGTCGCCGCGCGCCGGCTGTCGCCGCCGGGGAGCTGCTCGGCGAGGTCGCCGACCAGCGCCTCGGCGAGGATGCCGGCCGCCTCGTCGGGGTCGGTGGTGCCGCCGTAGAGGTCGAGGTCGCACGCCGGGTCGGGGCGGCCGATGCGGACCACCACGTCGAAGGCGTCGTCGGGGCCGAGCGCGGAGCCGGCCGGGCCGACGGCGACGACCGCGCACTGCCCGGCCAGCGCCTGGAGGCACATCGCCTCCACCACCGGGCGCACCAGGTGGGTGGTCTTGCCGCTGCCCGCCGGGCCGACGGCCAGCAGCGAGGTGCCCAGCACCCGGGGCTCCAACGCACAGCCGGTGCCGCGGTGTTGGTACGGATTGCGCGGGTGGTCGGCGGCGGTGCCGATCCGGACCTGGTGGGCGAGCAGGTCGTGCTGCGCGGTGCGGCGGGCCAGGTCGCGCTGGCCGGAGGGGTGGGCACAGGCCGCGGCGCCGTGCCGCAGGACGGTGTCGGTGAAGGAGGCCAGGGAGTTCCGCCCGGAGCGCACCGAGCGCCAGGCGCGCCCGATCCGGGCCACGTCCACATCGTTCATCGCGCCGGCGCGGGCCTCGGCGGCGAGCCGGTCGGCGGCGTCCGGGGCGCCCTGCGCGCGGAGTTCGGGCCACTGCGCGGGGTCGGTGGCGGGTTCGGCCTTGGGGGTGGGGGGGTGGGTGCGGAGGTGGCGGACCAAGGGGCCTGCGAGCCGACGGATCAGCTCGGGCCAGCGGCCGAGGCGGCCGAAGACGAACGCGATCCCGAGGATCCACAGTCCGTAGTAGGCGTTGCTGAGCACCAGGTACGCCGTGTGGTCCCCGGCCGTTTTCGCCGCCGCCCATGAGTCCGGCCGCAGGAGTTGGAGAGGCCAGTACCAGTACGGGCCGAGATAGCCGTTCCATAGCAACGACCACAGCAGCCATCCGCACAGGAACGAGACGATCGCCCCACTGATCAGCTGCCGGGCCGGCACCTGATCGGGCTCCTTCTGTGGGCGCGGCCGATGCCCATACGTCCACACCCCCGGCGGGGCCGCCGGCCGGGCGGTGCGCAGCCAGTTCAGCAGCGGCGGCTGCGGACCGGCGGGGCCGGCGGTCCGGGGCGGAAGGGTGGGCCGTGGCGGCGTCCGCGGCGCGGACGGTCGTGGTACCGCCGGATCGGGGCGTCGCTCCCCGGACGGCGGGGGTGCGGCGGTGTGCTGTGCGTCCTGCGTGCCCTCGGTGTCCATCGGGTGCCCCTTGTCCCCCTTGAGACGTGGCCTGCCGCGGCGGTGTGCCGGCCTGTCGGTGTCATGCCCGCGCGGGCGCGCCGTCCTCCGGCGTGCCGCCGCTAATTTACTGGCCGCCGGCCGCGGCTATGTCCGGTGCGGACAACGCAACACGCGCACTTCTCCCGAACGGAACATGCCAGACCCGCGCCACCGCCCCTAACCTGCGAGAACAACACCCCTGAACGTCCGCGTTCCACCCCCAGGAGACTGCCATGACCGAACTGTCCGGAGGCCCCGCCCTCCCCCAGGAGCGTCGCGTCGTCACCGCGATCCCCGGCCCCAAGTCCCAGGAGCTGTGGGCCCGTAAGCAGAACACCGTGGCCGCCGGGGTCGGCGCCGTGCTGCCCGTCTTCGTCAAGCGCGCGGGCGGTGGGGTCCTGGAGGACGTGGACGGCAACTCCCTGATCGACTTCGGCTCCGGCATCGCGGTGACCTCGGTCGGCAACAGCGCGGAGGCCGTGGTCCGTCGGGCCACCGCGCAGCTCGCCGACTTCACCCACACCTGTGCGATGGTGACGCCGTACGAGCCGTACATCGAGGTCTGTGAGCTGCTGGCCGAGCTGACGCCGGGCGACCACGACAAGAAGTCGGCACTGTTCAACTCCGGTGCGGAGGCGGTCGAGAACGCCGTCAAGATCGCCCGCGCGTACACCAAGCGCCAGGCGGTCGTCGTCTTCGACCACGGCTACCACGGCCGCACGAACCTGACGATGGCGCTGACCGCGAAGAACATGCCGTACAAGCACGGCTTCGGCCCGTTCGCGCCCGAGGTCTACCGGGTGCCGGTGGCCTACCCCTACCGCTGGCTGACCGGCCCGGAGAACTGCGCGCAGGAGGCCGCCGAGCAGGCCATCACGCAGATCACCAAGCAGATCGGCGCGGAGAACGTCGCGGCGATCATCATCGAGCCGGTGCTCGGCGAGGGCGGTTTCATCGAGCCGGCGAAGGGCTTCCTGCCCGCCATCGCGAACTTCGCGAAGGAGAACGGCATCGTCTTCGTGGCGGACGAGATCCAGTCCGGTTTCTGCCGTACGGGCCAGTGGTTCGCGTGCGAGGACGAGGGCGTGGTGCCCGACCTGATCACGACGGCGAAGGGCATCGCGGGCGGTCTGCCGCTGGCGGCGGTGACCGGCCGCGCCGAGATCATGGACGCCGCGCACTCCGGCGGCCTGGGCGGCACCTACGGCGGCAACCCGGTGGCCTGCGCCGCCGCGATCGGCTCCATCGAGACCATGCGCGAGCTGGACCTGAACGCCAAGGCCAAGCGCATCGAGGAGGTCATGAAGGGCCGTCTGACCGCGATCCAGGAGAAGTTCGACATCATCGGCGAGGTCCGCGGCCGCGGCGCGATGATCGCCATCGAGCTGGTCAAGTCCGGTTCGAAGGACCCGAACCCGGAGGCCACCTCGGCGCTCGCCAAGGCGTGCCACCAGGAGGGTCTGCTGGTGCTGACGACCGGCACGTTCGGCAACGTGCTGCGCTTCCTGCCGCCGCTGGTCATCGGCGAGGACCTGCTCAACGAGGGGCTGGACATCCTGGAGGGGGCGTTCGGCGCGCTCTGATCGGGGACCGACTTCCGGGTGCGGCCCGGGGCGCGGCGCGGCCGTGTCCCGGGCCGCACCGCGTGCGCTGGGGAGGCGGTCACGGTCGTCCCGTTCAGCGCCGGACGGGGCTCATCTAGGCTGCCGCGGGGGCGCGTTGAGGGGGCGCCGGGGGCGCGTGAAGAAGATGTGCGAGGGCAATGGCGGGCGCGTGATGCGGCTTACGGGGCGCGCTTCCGGTGTCGTACGGTCTCTCCAGATGAGAGAAACACCCGCCCGCAAGGGACTGCGGGTGATGCCCGGTCGGTGCTCCCCGGCTTCGACCTGGCCGTGCCTCGCGCACACCACCGGGACCCCTGGCACGAGGGGCTCCGGGAATCCTCACCGATCGGATGTCCGCGCGCCCCAGACCCCCCGGGGCGCGCGGAACACCGGTCCATGCGGCCGCTCCTGGACTACCCCCCTGTTCCGGAGCGGCCGCTCTCTTTTTTGGTTGGATGGGTCGGGTTGGGTTGAGTTGGGTGGATTCGTTGGACGCGTGGGCGTCGCGCGCGCGTGACAAGCGGGCGTGGTGCGCGGGGTGTTGGGGGTGGTGGGTGTGTCGGGTGTGAAGCGACGGTCCTGGGGGCGGGCGTTCGGCCGGGCCTTCGGGCGGCGGTACGCGCTGGTCGCGCTGTGCAGTGCGCTGGTCTTCGGGTGGGCGGGCTGGCAGGTGGCGGCCCATGGGGCGGTGCGCGGGTTCGACGAGCGGCTGGGCCGCGACGTGGCGGCGAGCGCCGCTCCCGGGCCGCTCGCCCAGTTCTTCGCCGATCTCGGCAACACGGCCGTGGCGCTACCGGTGTTGGTGGCCGCGGCGGGATGGGCGTGGTGGCGGACGCGGCGCGGGGCGCGCGCGGAGTCGGGCGGCGCGGGCCGCAGCGGCCGGGCGTGGGTGCCGCCGGTCGCCGCCCTGGGGGCGCTCGCCGCGGTGCCGGCGCTGGTCGTCCCGTTCAAGGCGTGGCTGGACCGGCCCGGGCCGCCGCGGATGGCCGCGGTGCACGAGGGCTTCTTCCCCTCGGGACACGGGGCGACCGCGGCCGTCGCGTACGGGCTGGTGGCGCTGCTGCTGCTCCGGGCGTACGCGGTGCGGCGCGGGCCGTCCGGCAAGGCCGCGGCCCCCGTCGCGCGGGTGGTCGCGGCGGGGGCCGGGCTGCTCAATGCGGGCGTCGGGCTGGGGCTGGTGCGCCAGGGGTACCACTGGCCGCTGGACGTGCTCGGCGGCTGGTGTCTGGCGGGGGTGTTGTTGCCCCTGTGGTGCGCGGTGTGCGACCGGTGGGGCGGGTGGGACGTGTAGGCCGTCTCCCCCGCGGCCTCAAGTCCTGCCCGTTCCCGATGAGTTGCCAGGGCCTACCCGGCCCTGACCTACCGGACAGGCGCTAGCCGCCGTACCCGCCGCTCACGGCACGTTGATCGGGTCGACGAACGTGCCCGGGTGGGTGGCCCCGGACTGGTCCAGGATGGCGCCGCCCCAGGGCCACTGGAGCTGGAAGTGCTTCTTCTCGTTCGGCGGGGTGATCAGCACCTGACCGGGCTCGACCTTCTTGTCGTCGGCGCGGGTGGTGGGCAGCAGGCTGATGTTGAACGAGGTGTGCGCGTTCGGCTTCAGCACCTTGGGCTGCGCCGCCTTGGTCGAGCGTCGCAGGTCCCAGGTGGTGCCGTCGGTGCCCTTGATCTGGACGCCGGGGAAGCCGGAGATGCGGCAGGGGGCGCCGCTGATGTTCTTCAGCCAGACCGCGGCGATCTGCTGCTGGTCGCTCTTCATGTCCGGGCGGCCGCCGCCGTCCGAGCCCCAGCCGGCCTGCATCCCGTCGGTGGTGCAGCGGGCGATCTCCTTGCCGGAGCCGCCCTGTTGGCCGCCGTTGACGGCCGCCGCGCCGCCGGAGCCGTGCGAGGCGTCGGGGGCCGCGCCGTCCGCACCGCCGGTCGAATCGCCGGAGCCCTGCGAGCCGGTGCTCCCCTGTGCGCCGGAGTCCGCGGCGGAGACGGAGGCGGCGGGGGCGGCGTCGGTACCACCGGTTCCGTTGCAGGCCGTGAGGCCGAACGCGGCGGCGGTGAGCAGCCCGGCGACGGCGGCGGTGCGGCCGTGGCGGAGCGTGGTGCGGTGCGACATGGGGTCCCCCTCGAAGATCGGCTGTGCGGTGTGGTGTTCCGTTCGCGGTCACCACTCTCCACGCGGGCGCTGTTGATCGACTAACGGTTCACTAACAGTCGTGCGGGCCCGGACTAGTTGGTCCGGGCCCGTGCGCTCACTCCCCCCGGTCGCGGGCCGCCACCGCCGCGTGCAGCGCCAGTTCCAGCGCGACGGGATCGGTGAGCGTGCCGGTGCCGTCCGGCGGGACCAGCCAGCGCACCCCGCCGGTCGCCCGGCCGGGATACGGCACCACGATCCAGGTGCCGCGGCCGGCGCCGCGGACCCCGGTGCCCAGCCAGTGGGCGACGGTCCCCGCCGGGACGAAGAAGCCCGTGCGGGCGTCCCGGAAGTCGGAGAGCACCGGGCCGGGGCGACCCCGGTCCCGGGCCAGCACGTCCACCGCCGGGCGACCCAGCCGGCCCTCGACGATCAGGACGTCCCAGCATCGGCCGGCCTCCAACAGCGCCACCCCGAGCGGGTTGCGCTCCCATGCGCGGCGGCAGGCATCGGGGTCCGGCGCGGCCGACACCAGCCAGTCCACTGCGGCGTTCGCCCCCGTTGCGGTCATCTTCCCCTCCCCTTTCCCGGCCCGGACGGGCCGTGTCACCCAGGGGAGAAGGGGGCGCGCGGTGATCCTTACGCGGGTCCGCGGGGAAATTTCCGCGGACGCCGGACAGACGCGGGGCAGGCGCCGGGCAGGCGCGCTCCGCACGGACCCGGAGCGGACGTGGCCGCAACCGCCGCGGGGCGGGCGGCCGTTGCGGACCACCCGCCCCGACGGGCGCTCCCGGTGGATCAGCTGTCGAAGCCCAACCCCACCGCGTCCATGGCCTTCAGCCACAGGTTGCGCCGGCCGCCGTTCTCGTCGGCGCGGGTCATCGACCACTGGGTGACGCCGATGCCCAACGAGCGCACCGGCTCGGGCGGGAACGGCAGCGGCTTGGTCCGCACCATCTCCAGCTCGGTCCGCTCGGTGCGCTCCCCCGCCAGCAGGTCGAGCATCACCTCCGCGCCGAAGCGGGAGGCGCCGACCCCTAGGCCGGTGAAGCCGAGCGCATAGGCGGCCCGGCCGCCGTGGGCGGTGCCGAAGAACGCCGAGAAGCGGGAGCAGGTGTCGATGGCGCCGCCCCAGGTGTGGGTGAAGCGGAGCCCCTCCAACTGCGGGAAGCAGGTGAAGAAGTGCTGCGCCAACGTGCGGAAGGTGGGCGGGTGTTGGTCGTACTCGGCGCGTACGCCGCCGCCGTAGCGGTAGACGATGTCGTAGCCGCCCCACAGGATGCGGTTGTCGGCGGTGAGGCGGAAGTAGTGGAAGTGGTTGGCGCTGTCGCTGAGGCCGGGGCGGTTCTTCCAGCCGATGGCGGCGAGTTGCTGCTCGCTGAGCGGTTCGGTCATCAGGGCGTAGTCGTAGACCGGCACGACGTACGGGCGGATCCGCTTGACCGGTGACGGGAAGGCGTTGGTGGCCAGCGCCGCCTGGCGGGCGAAGACCCGGCCGTAGGGGGTGCGCAGGGCGATCCCCGGTCCGCGCGAGGAGAGTTGGGTGCCGGGGGTGTGCTCGTAGATGCGCACGCCGGCGGCGAGGCAGGCCCGTTTCAGGCCCCAGGCGAGCTTGGCCGGGTGCAGCATGGCGACGCCGCTGCGGTCCCACAGGCCGGCGAGGAAGGTGGGCGAGTCGACCTCGGCGCGCACCGCGTCGCGGTCGAGGAACTCCGGTCCGGTCAGGCCCAGTTGCTCGGCCTGCTCGGCCGTCTCGCGGAGTTCGTCGACCTGGTGCGGGGCGGTGGCGACGTCGATCTCGCCGGTGCGCTCGAAGTCGCAGTCGATGCCGTGGCGGGCGACCGCGTCCTCGATGGCGTCGAGGTTACGGGCGCCGAGCTCCTCCAGTTTGGCCAGTTCGTCGGGCCATCGGGCCAGCCCGTTGCCGAGACCGTGGGTGAGGGAGGCGGCACAGAAGCCGCCGTTGCGGCCGGAGGCGGCCCAGCCGACCTCCTGGCCCTCGACGAGGACGACATCGCGCTGCGGAGCGCGCTCCTTGGCGATCAGCGCGGTCCACAGTCCGGAGTACCCCCCGCCGACGACCAGCAGGTCGCACGTCTCGTCGCCGACGAGGGCGGGCTCGGCGGCCGGCCGGGCCGGGTCCGCCAGCCAGAACGGCGTGGGGGCGGCGTCGGCCAGGGCATGGATGGGGGCGGCGGCCCCCGAGGTCTTCATGGCAGCTCGTGCCATGGTTCTCAGCTCCTCTAGCTGCATTTAGCTGCATTCAGCTTTATTTGGCTGTACTTGGCTGCACTTAACCGTGTTTGTCGTGCTTGCGACGGGAGCCGACCAACTGGCCGACGAGCACGCACACGACGGCGACCAGGAACATCGCCGTACCGATGACATTGATCTGAACGGGCGTGCCCCGCTGTGCCGATCCCCAGACGAACATGGGAAAGGTCACGGTGGAGCCGGCGTTGAAGTTGGTGATGATGAAGTCGTCGAAGGAGAGCGCGAAGGAGAGCAGGGCGCCGGCGGCGATGCCGGGCGCGGCGATCGGCAGCGTGACCCGCAGGAAGGTCTGCACCGGGGTGGCGTAGAGGTCCTGGGCGGCCTGTTCCAGCCGCGGGTCCATGCTCATCACGCGCGCCTTGACGGCGGTGACGACGAAGCTCAGGCAGAACATGATGTGCGCGATGAGGATCGTCCAGAAGCCGAACTGGATGCCCATGTTGAGGAAGAGGGTGGCCAGGGAGGCGGCCATCACGACCTCGGGCATCGCCATCGGCAGGAAGATCAGGGTGTTGACGCCGGCCCGGGCGCGGAAGCGGTAGCGGGCCAGCGCGAACGCGATCATGGTGCCGAGGACAGTCGCGCCGACCGTCGCCCAGAGGGCTATCTGAAGGCTCAGCGCGAGCGAACCGCACATGTCGGCGACGCCGCACGGGTCACTCCAGGCGTCGGTGGAGAACCGCGTCCACTGGTAGTTGAAGCGGCCGTTGGGCTTGTTGAAGGAGAAGACCATCACCACGACGTTGGGCAGGACCAGGTAGGCCAGCGTGGCCAGTCCCGCCAGGGTGACGAGGTGGCGGCGCAGCCAGCGCAGGCCCGGGACGGTGCCGCGCCGGGGTGCTCGCGGGGTGGACGGGGTGGTGGCCGCGCGCTGCGCGGTGGTGTCGGTGGCCGCCATCAGACCAGGTCCTCCGTCCCGGACTTGCGGATGTAGAGCGTGACCATGGCGAGGATGGCCGCCATGAGGATGAAGGAGAGCGCGGCGGCGGTCGGGTAGTCCAGCACCCGCAGGAACTGCGACTGGATCACGTTGCCGATCATCTTCTGGTCGGTGGAGCCCAGCAGTTCGGCGTTGATGTAGTCGCCGGCGGCGGGGATGAAGGTCAGCAGGGTGCCGGCGACCACACCGGGCATGGACAGCGGGAAGGTGACCCGACGGAAGGTGGTGGCCGGGCGGGCGTAGAGGTCGCCGGCGGCCTCGTGCAGCCGCGGGTCGATGCGCTCCAGCGAGGTGTACAGGGGCAGCACCATGAACGGCAGGAAGTTGTAGGTCAGTCCGCAGACCACGGCCAGGGGGGTGGCCAGCACCCGGTGCCCCTCGGTGAGGCCCAGGGCGTTGGTGAGGTCCAGGACGTGCAGCGCGTTGAGGGTGCCGACCACCGGGCCGCCGTCGGCCAGGATCGTCTTCCAGGCCAGCGTGCGGATCAGGAAGCTGGTGAAGAACGGGGCGATGACCAGGATCATCACCACGTTCCGCCAGCGGCCGGCCTTGAAGGCGATCAGATAGGCCAGCGGGTAACCCAGCAGCAGGCAGAGCGCGGTGGCGACCGCCGCGTAGCCGACCGAGCGCACGAACTGCGGCCAGTACGCGGCCAGCGCGTCCCAGTAGGTGACGAAGCGCCAGGTGAGCTTGAAGCCCTCTTCGAGGGAGCCGGTCTGGAGCGAGGTGGACGCCTGGTACACCAACGGGGCGGCGAAGAAGACGACCAGCCAGAGGATGCCGGGCAGCAGCAGCCAGTAGGGGACCAGCCGCTTGCGGGTCGGGGGCTTGCGCAGTGGCGGCGCCCCGTCCTCGGCCTGCTCCTCTGGTGGGGCGGCGGTGGCGGTCATGCGGCCTCCTCGTCGAGGTCCGCGCCGGCGGTGATGTCCTGGTCCGCGTCGAGCCCGAAGGTGTGGTCCGGGTTCCAGTGCAGGACGACGTCGGCGCCGGGGACCAGGCGGCCGTCCCGCCCGATGTTCTGCTCGTAGACGGCGAGTTCGCCGATCCCGGGGACGTCGACGACGTACTGGGTGGAGACGCCGATGAAGCTGGCGTCCCTGACCCGGCCGGTGAGCCGGTTGTGTCCTTCGGGGACCGCGTCGGCGTCGTCGGCGTGCGCCAGGGCGACCTTCTCGGGGCGGATGCCGGCCAGCACCCTCTCGCCGGTGCGGGCCGTGGTGCTACATCGGCGGGCGGGCAGCCGGAGGGTGGCGGTGCCGGTCGTGAGGCGGAGCTGGGCGCCGCCCGCCTCGGCGACCTCGGCCGCGATGAGGTTGGAGGTGCCCAGGAAGTTGGCGACGAAGGTGGTGCCGGGGTTCTCGTACAACTCGGCGGGGGCGCCGAGTTGTTCGACCCGGCCGCCGTTCATCACGGCCACGGTGTCGGCCATCGTCATGGCCTCCTCCTGGTCGTGGGTGACGTGCACGAAGGTGATGCCGACCTCGGTCTGGATGCGCTTGAGCTCCAGCTGCATCTGGCGGCGCAGCTTGAGGTCGAGGGCGCCCAACGGCTCGTCCAGCAGCAGCACTTGGGGGTGGTTGATCAGCGCGCGGGCGACCGCGACCCGCTGCTGCTGGCCGCCGGAGAGCTGCTGCGGCTTGCGGCGCGCCATCGGCCCCAGCTGGACCAGGTCGAGCATCTCCTCGACCTGCTTCTTCACCGACTTGATGCCGCGTCGGCGCAGCCCGAAGGCGACGTTCTCGTAGATGTCCAGGTGCGGGAAGAGCGCGTAGTTCTGGAAGACGGTGTTGACCTGGCGCTTGTAGGGCGGCAGGGCGGTGACGTCCGCGCCGGAGAGTTCGACGGTCCCGGTGGTGGGCTCCTCCAGGCCGGCGATCATGCGCAGGGTGGTGGTCTTTCCGCAGCCGGAGGCGCCCAGCAGCGCGAAGAACGACCCGGCGGGGATGGTGAGATCGAGCGGGTGGACGGCGGTGAAGGAGCCGTAGGTCTTGCTGATCCGGTGCAGGCGGACGTCGCCGCCGCTGCTTTGGGGGGTCGCGGTACTGGTCATGTGGTCGTCCCGTGGGTCGGAAAGGGGGGAGAACGGGTCGGGCGGCCCGGTGCGCGGGCCGGGCGCCGAAGCGACCGGCTCAGGCGCCGGTGAGGTCGGAGAACTTCTGGTTGAACACCCGGTTCTCCTGGGGGTTCAGGGCGCGGAAGGAGTGGGACCTCGCGGTCATCTCCGCGTCCGGCAGGATCAGCGGGTTGGCCGCCAACTCCGGGGCGATCCTGGCGAGTTCCGCGCGCACCCCGTCGACGGGGCAGGCGTAGTTGATGTACGCGGCGAGCCGGGCCGCCACCTTCGGCTCGTAGAAGTAGTCGATGAGCCGTTCGGCGTTGCCCTTGTGGCGGGCCCTGCTGGGCACCATCAGGTTGTCGGTCGACGTCATGTAGCCGGCCCGGGGGACGGTGTACCGGATGCGGGGGTTGTCGCGTTGGAGCTGGACGATGTCGCCGGCCCAGGCGACGCACGCGGCGAGGTCGCCCTTGTCCAGGTCGGTGGTGTAGTCGTTGCCGGTGAAGCGGCGGATCTGCCCGGTGTCGACGCCCTTTTGGAGCCGGGCGAGGGCGGCGTCGAAGTCGTCGGCGGTGACGTCCTCGGGGCGCTTGCCCATGTCGAGCAGGGTGAGCCCGACGGTGTCGCGCATCTCGGAGAGGAAGCCGACCCGCCCCTTGAGCCGGGGGTCGTCCAGGAGTTGGCTGATCGAGGTGACGCTCCGGCCGCCGGTGGCCTCGGTGTTGTAGGCGATGAGCGCGGGGATGCTCTGCCAGACGTAGGAGTGCCGGCGGCCCGGGTCCCAGGTGGGGTTGCGGAACTGCACGGCCAGGTTGGCGCTGGCGTGCGGCAGTTGGTCCCGGTCGAGCGGCTGGATCCAGCCCAGGGAGATCATCCGGGCGCACATCCAGTCGGTGAGCACGATCAGATCGCGGCCGGTGTCCTGCCCGTTGGCCAACTGCGCCTGGATCTTGCCGAAGAATTCGTCGTTGTCGTTGATGTCCTCGGTGTACGTCACGGCGATGCCGGTGCGCCGCTGGAAGGCGTCCAGCGTGGGGTGGCGGCGGCCGTCGTCGCTGGCGTCCATGTACTGCGTCCAGTTGGAGAAGTGCAGGCGCCGCTCCCCCGCGGAGTGGTCCACGCTCAGCGCGGCGTCGGTGCGGCCGGCGGGGGCGATCCCGCAGGCCGACAGGGCGGCGGCGGGGCCGACCACGGCCGCCAGGGCGCCGCCGGCGCGCAGCAGCGAGCGGCGGGTGAGGGCGAGCCGGCCGGTGGTCAGGCTGCGGCGCAGGGCGGTGAGTTCGGCCGCGGACACGGGCGCCGGGGGCGCGGGCTGCTCGGGGTGCTCCATGCGCTGGCCTTTCAGGGTGTGGCCGGCGTGCGGCCGGTGGTGGCGGTGGTGCGGCCCCGGCCGCGGGCGGTGGGGCGCCCGCGGCCGGGGCGCCTTGGTGGGCAGGGTCAGGCGGGGTCAGGCGCGGTCCCCGAAGATCGTCCGGTGCCAGTCCTTCCTGGCCACCCCGGTGTTGTCGTACATCACGTGCTTGACCTGGGTGTACTCCTCGAAGGAGTACGCCGACATGTCCTTGCCGAAGCCGGACGCCTTGGCGCCGCCGTGCGGCATCTCGCTGATGATCGGGATGTGGTCGTTGACCCAGACGCAGCCGGCGTTGAGCTCGCGGGTGGCCCGGCCGGTGCGGTAGACGTCCCGGCTCCAGGCGGAGGCGGCCAGCCCGTAGGGGGTGTCGTTGGCGAGCGCGAGGCCCTCGTCGTCGCCGTCGAAGGGCAGCACGACCAGTACCGGGCCGAAGATCTCGGACTGTACGACCTCGCTGTCCTGGGCGGCGCCGGTGATCAGCGTGGGCCGGTAGTACGCGCCCTTGGCCAACTCCCCCTGGGGCGCCTCGCCACCGGTGACGACGGTGGCGTAGCCGCGGGCCCGCTCGACGAAGGCGGCCACCCGGTCCCGCTGGGCGTGCGAGATCAGCGGCCCGAGGTCGGTGGACTCCTCGAACGGGTCGCCCAGCCGCACGGTCGCCATCAGGTCGGCCACCCCGCTCACGAACGCGTCGTAGAGCGGCCGTTGGACGTAGGCGCGGGTGGCGGCGGTGCAGTCCTGCCCGCTGTTGATCAGGGCGCCGGCGACCGCGCCGTGCACGGCGGCCTCCAGGTCGGCGTCGTCGAAGACCACGAACGGGGCCTTGCCGCCGAGTTCGAGGTGGATCCGCTTGACGGTCCCGGTGGCGATCTCGGCGACCCGCTTGCCGACGGCGGTGGAGCCGGTGAAGGAGGTCATCGCGACGTCGGGGTGGCCGACGAGGCGCTCACCGGCGTCCCGGCCGGCGCCGGAGACGATGTTGAGCACACCGTCGGGCAGTCCGGCGCGCTGCGCGGCCCGCGCGAACAGCAGCGAGGTCAGCGGGGTGATCTCGGCGGGCTTGAGGACGATCGTGTTGCCCGCGGCGATGGCCGGCAGCACCTTCCAGGCGGCCATCTGGAGCGGGTAGTTCCAGGGGGCGATCGAGCCGACCACGCCGATCGGTTCCCGGCGGATCACGGAGGTGTGGTCGCCGCTGTATTCGCCGGCCGCCTTCCCCTCCAAGTGGCGGGCGGCGCCGGCGAAGAACGCGGCGTTGTCGACGCTGCCCGGAACGTCGAACTCCCGGCTGAGCTTGATCGGCTTTCCGCAGTTCAGGGATTCCGCGGCGGCGAGCTCCTCGGCGTCCTCGGCGAGCGCCGCCGCGAAGCGGTGCAGGACCTCGGAACGCTCACCGGGCGTGGCCCCGGCCCAGCCCGGGAAGGCCCGCGCGGCGGCCGCCACCGCGGCGTCCACGTCGGCGGTGGCGGCGAGTTCGTACCGCAGGACGGTCTCGCCGGTGGCCGGGTCCACAACGTCCTGCGTACGGCCGGAAGTTCCGCTGCGCAGACCCCCGGCGATGAATTGCGCCCCCTCGGCGAATCGCTCGGCCGCTTCGAATCGCTGGAACCGTTGATCCATCGTGCTCTCCTCCGCCGGGCCCGCAAGGCCGCTCAGCCGCACTGCCAGGCGTAGCTATTTCCGGAATCGATGGCCGATCCTGACAGAGCGGAAGGCAACCAACAAGTGATTCCGTTGTTGCCTTTTGGTTACGCAACGAATTCTGCGAATTCGGTGGCGAAAAACCCCGACACGTTGTCAGTGCCCGCTGACAGAATCCCGGCATGATGCACAACGGTCCGGGGACAGCCCCGGCAAGCACCGCCGACCGCGGCGCGGACGGGCCGCGCACGGTCGAGGAGTTGACCGCGCTCGCCGCCACCGGCCAGCGGATGCAGTACCTCACCTTCTGGGGCCACCGCCCGCCCCGCGACGGCGGCATCGGGGCGAGCTGCCTCAGCCAGTGGTGGCCCGCCCCCTTCACCGTCGACGGCGTCCGGTACGCCACCGCGGAGCACTGGATGATGGCCGGCAAGGCCCGGCTGTTCGGCGACGCCGAGGCGGAGCGGCGAGTGCTCGCCGCCGGCCACCCCGAGCAGGCCAAGGACGCCGGCCGGACGGTCACCGGCTTCGACGAGGCGGTCTGGCGGCGGCGCCGCTTCGCCCTGGTCGTCGAGGGCAGCCGGCACAAGTTCGGCCAGGACCCCCGGCTCCGGGAGTTCCTGCTGGGCACCGGCTCCCGCGTCCTCGTGGAGGCCAGCCCCGTGGACCGCATATGGGGCATCGGCCTCGCCGCCGACGACGACCGCGCCGCGGACCCGGCCCGCTGGCGCGGGCTGAACCTCCTGGGCTTCGCGCTGATGGCGGCCCGCCAGCAGTTGGCCGAGGCGGACGGCACCGCCGCCGACGACCGCTGACGCCCGGGCGGCCGCCCGGCCCCGCCCCCACCGCCCCGGGCCCGCCCCGCCCCCGTCCTACGATGGCCGGATCGCATCCACCGCCGAGCCCACCTCACCAGGAGGAACGTTGTCCGACCTCGACGCCTTCATCGCGGGCCTGCCCAAGGCAGAGCTGCACGTCCACCACGTCGGCTCGGCCTCCCCCCGCATCGTCTCCGAACTCGCCGCCCGGCACCCGGACTCCGCGGTGCCCAGCGACCCCGAGGCGCTCGCCGACTACTTCACCTTCCGCGACTTCGCCCACTTCATCGAGGTCTACCTCTCCGTCGTGGACCTCATCCGCGACGCCGAGGACGTCCGGCTGCTGACGTACGAGGTCGCCCGCGACATGGCCCGCCAGCAGATCCGCTACGCCGAGCTGACGCTGACCCCGTTCAGCTCCACCCGCCGCGGCATCCCCGACGCCGCCTACGTCGAGGCCATCGAGGACGCCCGGAAGGCCGCCGAGACGGAGCTGGGCGTGGTGCTGCGCTGGTGCTTCGACATCCCCGGCGAGGCCGGCCTGGAGGCCGCCGAGGAGACCGCCCGGATCGCCTGCGACCTCCAGCCCGAGGGCCTGGTCTCGTTCGGCCTCGGCGGCCCCGAAATCGGCGTCCCCCGGCCCCAGTTCAAGCCGTACTTCGACCGCGCCCTCGCCGTCGGGCTGCGCTCCGTCCCGCACGCCGGCGAGACCACCGGCCCCGGCACCATCTGGGACGCCCTGACCGCGCTGCGCGCCGAGCGGATCGGCCACGGCACCAGCGCCACCCAGGACCCGAAGCTGCTGGCCCATCTCGCCGAGCACCGCATCCCGTTGGAGGTCTGCCCGACGTCCAACATCGCCACCCGCGCGGTCGCCACCCTGGAGGAGCACCCGCTCAAGGAGATGGTCGACGCCGGCGTCCTGGTCACCATCAACAGCGACGACCCCCCGATGTTCGGCACCGACCTCAACACCGAATACGCCGTCGCCGCCCGCCTGTTGGACCTGGACACCGCCGGTCTGACCGCCCTCGCCAAGAACGCCGTCACCGCCTCGTTCATGGACGACGCGGCCAAGTCCCGGCTCTCGGCCGAGATCGACGCGTACGCGGCCGGGTGGCGCGGCTAGGGCTGTCCGATGGGTCAGGGGGCGGAGCGGCCCTGGTCGAGCTGCCGACGCCCCGTGCGGCCACCCGCCGTTCGACCGGGCGGCCGCACGGAGCCCGGAGCGCACGCGTCGACGCCCCGGCCCCCTCCGCTCCCTCCCCCTACAACCCCACGATCCCGTTCCACGCCTTGGCGAACTCGACGCGCTCCTTCGCCGTGATGTCCCGCGCGATGGCCAGCCGCTTGCGCAGCGCCGCATCGGGGAAGATCAGCGGGTCCTCGGCCAGTTGGGCCCGTTCCTTGTCCTTGGACGCGGCCAGGACCTCCCGCGCGGCCGGCACCGGGCAGACGTAGTTGACCCAGGCGGCGAGCTCGGCCGCGACCTCCGGCTGGTAGTAGTAGTCGATCAACCGCTCGGCGTTCCGCTTGTGGGCCGCAAGGTTGGGGATCATCATGCTCTCCGCCCACAGCTCCGCGCCCTCTTGGGGCACCACGAACTCGATGTCCGGGTTGTCCGCCTTGAGTTGGATGACGTCGCCGGAGTACGCCTGCGCGGCGAGCACATCGCCGGAGTCCAGGTCCTTGATGTAGTCGTTGCCGGTGAACCGGCGGATCTGCCCCTTGCGGACCTGCGCGCGCACCTGGTCGATCATCCGGTGGAAGTCGTCGGCGATCCAACGGGTGATGTCCACGCCGTTGCCCTGGAGCAGCATCGCGAACGCCTCGTCCAGCCCGGCCAGCAGCGTGACCCGGCCCCGCAGGTCGTCCTTCCACAGGTCGGCGGTGTGCCGGATCTCCCGGCCCAGCTTCCGACGGTTGTAGGCGATGCCGGTGATGCCGGACTGCCAGGGGACGGAGTGCCGCCGGCCGGGGTCGAAGTGCGGGCCGCGCAGCAGCGGATCGAGGTTCCTGGCGACGTTCGGCTGGGCCCCGCGGTCCATCGTCTCGACCCAGCCCAGCCGGACGTACCGGGCGCACATCCAGTCGCTGATGACGATCAGGTCCCGCCCGGTGGGCTGGTGGTTCATCAGCGCGGGGCTGATCTTGCCGAAGAACTCGTCGTTGTCGTTGATCTCCTCGGTGTACGTCACCGAGATCCCGGTGCGCTTCTGGAACGCGTCCAGCGTGGGGCGGCGCCGCTTGTCGTGGTCGTCGACGTCGATGTAGAGCGGCCAGTTGGCGAAGACCAGCTTGTGCTCGCGGGCGGAGCGGTCCGGGGCCTCGCGGTCGGCGGCCTCGACGTAGGCCGGCGGCACGCCGCATCCCGTCATGGCGGCCAGCGCCCCGGTCACACCGATTCCACCCATGCCCCGAAGCAGCGAACGCCGCGAAAGATCAGCCATGGCGAGCACTCTCACGCGTCGCGGGCGAAGGCGGCAAGAGACAGAGCGTCGGTTGCCGGGCCTCCGCCCGCGACGGTGTGTCGAGCGTTCCGGGTCGCTCGACGGCGCGAACCCCCTTACGGGGACGGCCGGTTCAGCCGTCCAGCGAGGTCATCACGTGCTTGATCCGGGTGTAGTCGTCGAAGCCGTAGGCCGACAGGTCCTTGCCGTAGCCGGACTTCTTGAAGCCGCCGTGCGGCATCTCGGCGACCAGCGGGATGTGGGTGTTGATCCACACGCAGCCGAAGTCGAGGACCTTGGACATCCGCATCGCGCGGGCGTGGTCCTTGGTCCACACCGAGGACGCCAGGGCGTACTCGACGCCGTTGGCCCACTGGACCGCCTGCTCCTCGTCGACGAACGACTGGACGGTGATCACCGGGCCGAAGACCTCGTGCTGGACGATCTCGTCGTCCTGCTTCAGGCCCGAGACGACGGTCGGGGCGAAGAAGTAGCCCTGCTCGCCGACCTGTTCGCCGCCGGCCTCGATCTTGGCGTGCGCGGGCAGCCGCTCGATGAAGCCCTTGACCTGCGCCAGCTGGTTGGCGTTGTTCAGCGGGCCGTAGAGCACGTCCTCGTCGTCGACCGCGCCGGTCTTGGTCTCCGAGGCGGCCTTGGCCAGCGCCGCGACGAACTCGTCGTGGATGGACTCCTGGACGAGCACCCGGGTGGCGGCCGTACAGTCCTGGCCAGCGTTGAAGTAGCCGGCCATCGCGATGTCCTCGACGGCCTTGGGGATGTCGGTGTCCTCGAAGACCACGACCGGGGCCTTGCCGCCGAGCTCCAGGTGGACCCGCTTGAGGTCCTTGGACGCGGACTCGGCCACCTGCATGCCGGCGCGCACCGAGCCGGTGATCGACGCCATCGCCGGGGTCTTGTGCTCGACCATCAGCCGGCCAGTCTCCCGGTCGCCGCAGACGACGTTGAACACGCCGCGGGGGTGACCGAGTTCGTCCAGGACGCTGCCGATGATCTCGGCGATCAGCACCGTGGAGGCGGGGGTGGTGTCGGAGGGCTTGAGGACCACGGTGTTGCCCGCGGCCAGCGCCGGGGCGAACTTCCAAACGGCCATCATCATCGGGTAGTTCCACGGCGCGACCTGGGCGCAGACGCCGACCGGCTCGCGGCGGATGATGGAGGTGAAGCCGTCCATGTACTCGCCGGCCGAGCGGCCCTCCAGCATCCGGGCGGCACCCGCGAAGAAGCGGATCTGGTCCACCATCGGCGGGATCTCCTCGGAGCGCACGAGGGCGATCGGCTTGCCGCAGTTCTCGGACTCAGCGGCGATCAGCTCCTCGGCGCGCTCCTCGAAGCGGTCGGCGACCTTGAGCAGGACCTTCTGGCGCTCGGCCGGGATCAGGTCGCGCCAGGCGGGGAAGGCGGCCTCGGCGGCGGCCATGGCCGCGTCCACGTCCGCGGCGCCGGAGAGGGGAGCGGTGGCGTACGCCGCACCCGTCGCCGGGTTGACCACCTCCGTGGTCCGGCCGTCGGCGGCGTCCCGGAACTCCCCGTCGATGTAGTTGCGCAGACGACGCAGTGCGGTGGTCACTGTGCGCCCCCTTCAGTCAGTGTCAGATGTCCGGTGGTTGCGCTCCCACACTAGCCGCGCGGACCACGTTTTCAACACACCCACACCCTTCGAACAACGGAATCAGTGAAATCTCTGTCGATCGACAACTGATTTCATTGATTCAGGGTTGCCATACCGTCGAACCTCGTGCACAGTGAAGGACGTGGCGCCCCGTAATAGCAGTCATGACAGAACCGGCACCCCGTCGATCGACTCCGTCTCCCTGGCGATCATCGAGCAGCTCCAGGAAGACGGGCGCCGTCCGTACGCCGCGATCGGCAAGGCCGTCGGCCTGTCCGAGGCGGCGGTACGTCAGCGCGTACAGAAGCTGCTCGACCAAGGCGTGATGCAGATCGTCGCGGTCACCGACCCCCTCACGGTCGGTTTCCGCCGGCAGGCAATGGTCGGCATCAACGTCGAGGGCGACCTCGACCCCGTGGCCGACGCCCTGACGACCATGGAGGAAGTCGAATACGTCGTCATGACCGCAGGCTCCTTCGATCTCCTCATCGAGATCGTCTGCGAGGACGACGACCACCTTCTGGAAATGATCAACAAGCGGATCCGCACGCTTCCCGGCGTCCGATCCACCGAGAGCTTCGTGTACCTCAAGCTCCGGAAGCAGACCTACACCTGGGGAACGAGATAGCAATGAGCGCGGACCTCTCCAAGACGGCGTACGACCACCTGTGGATGCACTTCACCCGCATGTCGTCGTACGAGAACGCCCCCGTGCCCACGATCGTGCGCGGCGAGGGCACCAACATCTACGACGACAAGGGCAAGCGCTACATCGACGGCCTCGCCGGCCTGTTCGTGGTCAACGCCGGCCACGGCCGGGTCGAGCTCGCCGAGACCGCCTACAAGCAGGCCCAGGAACTGGCCTTCTTCCCGGTGTGGTCCTACGCCCACCCCAAGGCCGTGGAGCTGGCCGAGCGCCTGGCGCACTACGCGCCGGGCGACCTCAACAAGGTCTTCTTCACCACCGGTGGCGGCGAGGCCGTCGAGACCGCCTGGAAGCTGGCCAAGCAGTACTTCAAGCTCGTCGGCAAGCCAACCAAGCACAAGGTCATATCCCGCGCGGTCGCCTACCACGGCACCCCGCAGGGCGCCCTGTCGATCACCGGTCTGCCGGGCCTGAAGGCCCCCTTCGAGCCGCTGGTCCCCGGCGCGCACAAGGTCCCCAACACCAACATCTACCGCGCCCCGCTCTTCGGCGACGACCCCGAGGCGTTCGGCCGCTGGGCCGCCGACCAGATCGAGCAGCAGATCCTCTTCGAGGGCCCGGAGACCGTCGCCGCCGTCTTCCTGGAGCCGGTCCAGAACGCCGGTGGCTGCTTCCCGCCGCCCCCCGGCTACTTCCAGCGGGTCCGCGAGATCTGCGACCAGTACGACGTGCTGCTCGTCTCCGACGAGGTCATCTGCGCCTTCGGCCGCCTCGGCACCATGTTCGCCTGCGACAAGTTCGACTACGTCCCGGACATGATCACCTGCGCCAAGGGCATGACCTCGGGCTACTCCCCGATCGGCGCCTGCATCATCTCCGACCGCCTCGCCGAGCCGTTCTACAAGGGCGACAACACCTTCCTGCACGGCTACACCTTCGGCGGCCACCCGGTCTCCTCGGCCGTGGCGCTGGCGAACTTCGACATCTTCGAGCGCGAGGGCCTCAACAAGCACGTCCTCGACAACGAGGGCAAGTTCCTGAGCACCCTCCAGAAGCTGCACGACCTGCCGATCGTCGGCGACGTCCGCGGAAACGGCTACTTCTACGGCATCGAGCTCGTCAAGGACAAGACCACCAAGGAGTCCTTCAACGACGAGGAGACCGAGCGCGTCCTCTACGGCTTCCTCTCCAAGGCGCTGTACGACAACGGCCTCTACTGCCGCGCCGACGACCGTGGCGACCCGGTCATCCAGCTCGCCCCGCCGCTCATCGCCGACCAGCCGGTCTTCGACGAGATCGAGCAGATCCTGCGCTCCGTCCTCACCGAGGCCTGGTCCAAGCTCTGATCACGGCACCCCCTCCTGGTCCGCTGGGAGACAACTGAACATCCAACGGCCCGGATTCACTCGTCCCCCACCCATACGAGTGATTCTGGGCCGTTGTGGCTGCCGAGCCACAAATGACCGGGGACCCGATTCCTTACCGTGCTGGTGACCGATACCCTCCGTGTTCGTTCCCCCGGCCGGCGGAACGACCAGCGAACCAGCGAGAGGTGTGCAGATGGTGGCCCCGCCTGACAACGACGTTCTCTGGGCCCGCGGCCTGCACCACATGCACGGCTCCACCGCCGCCCTGACCGGCGTCTCGCTCGGCGTGCACGAGGGCGAGATCCTCGCCGTCACCGGCCCTCGCGGCAGCGGCAAGACCACACTCCTGAAATGCCTTTCCGGCCAACTCGTCCCGACCGAGGGCGAGATCTGGTTCAACGGCGCCCCCGTACACACCCTCTCCTCCCCCAGCCGCGAACGGCTGCGTCTCGACCGGTTCGGCTGGATCGACACCAAGCCCCACCTCGTCCCCGAACTCACCTGCTGGGAGAACGCCGCCCTCCCCCTCCTGCTACGCGGCACGCGTCACCGCGAGGCCAAACACACCGCCATCGAATGGCTGGAACGCCTCGACGTCGGCATGTGCGCCCGCCACCGCCCCGCCCGGCTCGACCAGACCCAGCGCCAACGCGTCGCCATCGCCCGTGCGTTGGCCGCCGCCCCGCAGCTGCTCTTCGCGGACGAACCGACCGCCCCGCTGCACAGCGCCGACGGCACCCAAGTGCTGCGCACCCTGACCACCGCGGCCCGCTCGCACCACATCACCGTGGTCCTGGCGACCTACGATCCCCAGGTCGCCGCGCTCGCCGACCGGACCCTCACCCTCTTCGACGGCCGCCGCTCCGGCGCCGTCCCCGAGGCCACCGGCGCCCCCGATGAGGAAAGCAGGGCAGCGTGCTCGCTCTCCGTCTAGCCCGTGGCACTCACCCCCTCGTCCTGCTGCGCCGACTCTTCGTCGCCGCCGCGGCGGCCGGCACCGGCTTCCTGGTGCTGGGCGCCCTCGGTCACGCCGCCGCCCACCCCGACGCGGCCGGCGACTCCCTGGCCCGACTCCTGTGGTGCGCCGTCCCGCTCGCGGCCACCACACAACTCGCGGTGTCCGTGGCCCGCACCGACCCCGCCGCCCGCCTCCAACGGGGCATGACCGCCGCCGGTCTGGGCCCGCTGCGTCTCACCCTGCTTGCCGCGACCTCGACCGCACTCTCCTGCCTCCTCGGCATCCTCCTCTCCCTCGCCGCCTTCCTGTCCCTCCGCAGCAACCTCGGCGGCATCAGCGCCGGTGCTGGCGCCGGCTCCCCGTCCGTCGACGCCGGCCTGCTCGGCGCCGGCCACCCCGTGCCGCTGGTCGGCGCCCTCATGCTGCTGTCCGTGATCCCACTGACCGCCGCCACGGCCACCGCCTTCTCTCTCCGCCCCCGCACCGAACCGGGCGCCCTCGACCTCGCGCTCCCCGCCGCCACCGCAGCCCCCTCCGGTCTCCCCTGGGGCGTCGCCCTGACCGCCGCCGGCCTGGCCATCGAGGCATACACCAGCCCCGCCGCCGGCACCCCCGGCGGGCTGTTGCCCCTCCCCGGCCGACTGTTCGTCAGCCCGCCGGGCGTGCTGATCGGTTGGGCCCTCGCCGCCTTCGGCCTGGTGCTGGCCGGCCCTGGCCTGGTGTACCTCTCCGGACAGCTGCTGTGCGCGGGCCGCCCCGGCGCGCTGCGGCTGCTCTCCGGTCGCGTACTCCAAGAGGAGTCCCACCGCCTGGGCCGCCCGATCGGCGTCCTCTGCGCGGTCGCCTCCGCCGGCTATGCCGCCACCGCGGTGTACGAAGCCGCCCCTTCCCGTCCGCTCGGCCCCTTCACCGCCGTCGGCGCGACGGTCATCCTCGCCTGCGTCAGCGCCAGCGCGCTCACCGCCGCCTGGGAATCCCGGACCGCCCGCGCCCACACCACGGCGGCCCTGCGCCGGCTCGGCGCCTCCGCCTCCGTCTTCCACCGCGCGACGGCCCTGCGCACGCTGGCCCTGCTCCTCGTCCTCGGCCCCCTGACATGGACCGTCGCCGAAATGGCCACCCTCCCGCTGGTGCGCTGAGCCGGGAGCGCGGCCCGATACGGCGAGGTGGTGGGCCTCGGCGGTGGCTGAGGCGGAGGCGGTGCGCGCGAAGCGGGCAGAGCGGGGACCGGGCTTGGTCCCGTTCTCGGCCACAGCCCCGGTCTCGATCTCGGCTCCGGTCTCGATCTCGGTCTATTGGGTTCTGGGGAGTTGGGCGATGTTGACGGGGTGCGATTTGACGCATGGAGTGCCGACCATGTGGTTCGACGCTTGAGTGCCTGCGGGATGGGCGGGGATGCGAACTGAGCCGCTGTCATGGGGACCAAGGTGATGCGTGCTGACGCGGTGGGCGCGGATGCGACGGGCGCCGAGGGATCGCGTTGCAACGTGGTGGTGTCGGGTTCGTTGGATTCGGATGCGTCGGCATCCGGTAGAGGGGGCTGTCGCGCGTTGAGCAATGCCGCATTGAGCCTTGGGGTGTTGGGCTCGGGCGCGCTTGGGTTTGGGTTTGGGTTTGGCTCATTGGCCTCCGGAACGTTGAGCGTAGATGGCTTGGCCGCTGGCACATGGGGTGTGCCGAGGGCGGTCAGCTGCGAGTTCGTTGAGCTCGGAGTTGCCAGCCCCCGGGGTTCGCGGCGGCGCTCCTTGGCCGGCGAGGCGTTGCAGGCTAGTGCCGAGGGGTGGGGTGTCGAAGCCGGGGCGAGCTGAAGTCCCTTGCGGCATAGGGGCGTTCTTCTGTCGCTCCGCGCTTCTGAGGCAGTGCAGGTTCTCGGCGGTGGCACGTTGTGACGGGGGCGGGTCGGGGCTCGGCGGGTTCGATCATTGGAATTGAGCCCGTTGACTGGCTCGCTCTGGTCGATCGGCTCCTTGATGTAGTTGCTGTGGTGGTCATGGTCGCGGTCGTTGCAGCAGGGGATCTGACACGGTCGTGACCGAGCCCGGCTCGTCTGACGACCGTCGGTGTGGGCAGCGTCCGGTGCCGAGCAGGCGCCCAGGTCCGGGGTCGTTGGGGGAGCACCGGATCGCGGCGGGACCATGCGGCCGCGCGGGGCAGGGCCGCTGTCAGGCGGCGACGAGGCAGGCGTCAGCGGGCGAGCGCAGTGACCTCGACCTCTATTCGCCACTCCGGTTGGGCCAGCGACGACACTTCGAGCAGGGTGTCCGCAGGGTAGGGCTCGGAGAGGAACTCCTCGCGCAGCGCGATGACATGGCGGAGCTCAGCCGCCATGTTCGTGACGAAGATACCGACCTTCACCACATCGGCGAGCGAGGAACCGGCCTCGACGAGGACCCGCTCGACGTTCGCGAACGCCTGCCGCCCCTGGGCCAGGAAGTCATCCGAGACCGTCCGCCCCTGCTCGTCAATTCCCGCCTGCCCGGACACATGGATCAGCCCGCCGGCCTTGATGGCCTGCGAAATCTTGTACGGCTCGTACCAGTCCGGCGTGGTGGAGACGCGCTGGATTCCTCGCGCACTTCCCGCATCTACAACTCCGGTCGACGACATGACAGTCCCCTTAGATTCTCCATGTGCATACATCTCTTGCATGCACATACATAAGTTTCAGGTGCATGTACGCTGCTGTCAAGGGCCAGTGGAAAACGCCTCGAAAGATGCCGGGAAGGAACGTCGGAGATGGCGGACGACGGAAGAAAGCGGAAGAGGATGGATGCGGAGCACTGGGACCGGTTCGGGGCGCTGCACACCCGCGTCGAGCAGGAACTGGCGAAGGCCCTGCAACAGCACCACCAGCTCGGGCTGTCCGAGTACCGTGCGCTGGCCCGCCTGGTGGAGTCGGAGGACGGCGAGTTGCGGATGCAGGAGCTCGCCGATCTGATCGGCCTCAATCAGAGTTCGGTGAGCCGACTGGCCTCGCGGCTGGAATCGTCCGGCCTGACCCGCCGGGACTTGTGCCCCGACGACCGGCGCGGCGTCTACAGCGTGATCACCGATGAGGGCCGGGAGGTACAGAGCAAGGCGCGCCCGACGTATGACAGCGCGCTGAGCGCCGCCCTCGACTCCGCGGCCGAAGACGGCCTGCTCGGGCCCCTGGTGAAGTCCCTGCGGCCCTAACATGGTGGACGTGCAGCCCCATGCAGAGCACCCGGCCCACCTCGGTCCCTGCCAACGCCGCCAAGAGATCGGTTCACTCGCGGAGTTCGACCAGGCTGCCGCATCCGGCAGCCTCGCCGGATACCGCCTCCGGTCCCTCGATCTGACGACCCGTACGTTCGCGCTGCTGGCCACGGACACCACGGATTCCGTCTTCCTCGGCTGCGAGATGGAACCGGACGCCGCCGCGAAGGTGCGCGCCAGCGGCGCCTTGATCTTCCCACCCGTGCCGGGCCTGCCGTTCGATCCCTATCACCGCACCCTCTACGCACCGGGCGACCTCTTCTCGGGCCTGCTCGAAGCCGGCTACGACGCCACTCCTGATGCGCGTACGTATCGCTGGTTCCAGGAGACCAAGGCGGCCGGCGAGGTGGTCGCCAGCATGCTGCGGAGCATCCACGACGACGCCATCTCGGACGCCTTGGACGACCATCTCGCCGGTGCACGCGTGGTGGGCATCCTGGGCGGGCACGCCGTGGCACGTGGTTCCGACGCCTACGTGGGTGCGGCCAGGCTCGGGCGCCGCCTCAGCCGCGACGGCCTGACCGTCGCTACCGGTGGTGGCCCCGGCGCGATGGAAGCGGCGAACCTCGGGGCGTACACCGCTCCCCACGACGACGCAGCGCTGGACGAGGCACTGGAACTCCTCTCCAAAACACCGCACTTCAGGCCCTCGGTCACGGATTGGGCGCGCACCGCCGTCGAAGTGCTCCGGAGCCGACCCAACGGTGGCCCCTCGGTCGCCATGCCCACCTGGTTCTACGGGCACGAGCCACCGAACGCCTTCGCAACCCATATCGCGAAGTACTTCGTCAACGCGCTGCGCGAGGAGGGCCTGTTGGCCCGGGCGAACGCCGGCGTGGTGTTCCTGCCGGGTGCGGCCGGCACCGTGCAAGAGGTCTTCGACGCCGCAACCTTGAACTACTACCGGCCGCACGGTGAGCCGACGCCCATGGTGCTGGTGAACCGTCGCCATTGGACCGAGGCGCTGCCGGCTTGGCCGTTGCTCCGGACGCTGGCCACCGGCCACCCGATGGCCGCCAAGATCGCTCTGGTCGATTCCGTGGACGACGCCCCGGCGGCATTGGCCCGCCTCGCCGCTGAGGGCAAAGACGCCGACGGCAGGTCGTGAACTCACTCGTCGGAGGTGATCTCTTCGTCGACGTGCTCTTGACGGGCGTGCGGAAGAGCGGCAGGGCGAGGGAGGGCCGCAGACGGGACGGCTCGTCGTCGTGGACGTCATCGCTCTCCAGAGAGCTCATGCACGGACCGACGACCGCGTACGGCCTGGCCCACCCCATGCGCCGGGACCAACCGGAGGTCCGACTCGTCGGCCCCTCCACCATTGCGATCCCCACCCCACTCCGCGTGACCGCACAGCCGACGGAAGAACTTTTTGCCCGTCGAGGCAACTCACCTCCCGAAATGCGCGTCTGCCAGGCCAGGTAATGAACAGGTAATGCAGCGCGCGAACGGAGCTCTCGGTGATCATCGGCCTTCTGACGGCCACGGCGGCATCCGCCTGCTACGGCACGGGTTCGGTCCTGCAGGCGGTGGGCTCGCGCAAGTCCGCTCGTCAGGAGGCGGCGAAGGCATCCAGCAGCGCCCTTACCCAGCACGGCGGTCCGAGTCTTTCTTCGACCGCCAAGGCGGCCGTGACCTGGGAATTCATGCTCGGCACCGTGCTGGACTTCATAGGTTTCGGGCTGGGCGCGCTCGCGGCGCGGATGCTGCCGCTGTTCCTTTCGCAGACCGTGATCAGCGCGAACCTGGTGATCACGGCCGTGCTGAGCATCAAGCTTCTGAACATCCGACTCACCCGTCCCGAGTGGGCCTCCATCGCCGTGGTCTGCTCGGCGCTGGTGCTGCTGGCCACCGCCGCCGGACCGGAGGGCAGTGGTCATACGCCGATCAGCACCCACTGGTGGCTGCTGATCGCCTCGATCGTGATCATCGGGGGCGGAACCCTGCTCGTACGGATGCTTGGCGGGCGAGCTGCGATCCTCGCGGGTCTGCTGTCCGGCCTGGGCTTCGGCGCGCTCGGCGTCGGCGTGCGCGTGTTGAACGGTGTGGATCCGTTCCATCTGCCGTCCCTTCTCGGCGATCCTGCGTTCTACGCGATCCTGGTCGCGGGCATCGGCGGGATGTACCTCCACACCGTCGCCCTGCAGATCGGTTCGGTGAACGGCGCCACGGCGGCGCTGGTGGTGGGCGAGACCGTCGTGCCCGGAATCCTCGGGGTGCTGTGGCTGGGGGACTCCTCCCGTCCGGGCTTCGCGTGGATGGCGATCCTCGGATTTGTGGTCGCGGTGGCCGGAGCCGTGGCGGTTGCCTGGTTCGGCGAACCGGAGTTGGCCCCAGAGTCGGATACCGAGCGAGCAACGGGTCCGGAGCACGAGCCGGGTGACGCGGAGATGCCCGGGAAGGAACGGGGACGCCTCGCAGGCCAGGCATCCGGCTCGGCTGGATCAGGCGGGTAGGACGGGTTCGCAGGGGCGGCGAGCTGGGGCTCGCCTGCGGAGGGCACGCATCGCGCGGGGCTTTGAGGCCAAAACCGTCGCTGCCATACGGACCCGCGCCCGCGGGGCCGCGGTCATCCGCCATCGTGCATTCGTCAACGGTCCCCCACCGAACACCGCGTGCGGCAGCCCGAAGAACCCGTGCCTCCCCACACGCGCCCCACACCCACGCCTCAAGGCGTCTACGCCCGCGGCGTCCGTCGCCCGGGCCTCGCTGCGCACTCGCGACGCCCACCGGTTCGTCAGGCGACATCAAGTTCATTGATTTTCCGGTCAGTTGCTTCTTCATGACGCTCCCTTCCTTGCCTTGATCACGAGGCTATGGAAGGCCGGATCATGGAGCGTCAAACGAGCAACCGAACTTCGACGTCAACCCGTGGCATGACATCGTCGCCATGGATCAAACCGTGCGGCGACGCCGGCACCACCGCGAGCCGAAAAGATAGCGGCATGAGCACTTCTCTCCGGCAGCGGTTACGCGCATGGATCGCGTTGCCCCTCTATCCCTGGCTCTCCGGCGGGGCCCTCACGGCGTTAGCGGCCGTGGAACTCGTCGTGGTGCCGCGACACTCGGCGGTGATCGCGTTCTGCGTGCTGCTGTCTGCGGCGGCGCTGTCATGGCGTCGTGCGCACCCGGCCTCGGCAGCCGTTTCGGCCGTCGCGGTCCTGGTGAGCTTCGCGGTCGGATCGGACCTCTCTTTTGCGGCGGCCGTCAGCGGCCTGCTGGCGTGCTACACCCTCGGTCGTCACCGAGTCGCACACCCGGCGCTGGTCGTCGGCGGCGGTTCGGCGCTGTCCCTGGCGGTGAATGCCTGGCACATCGTCTCCTGGCACCCGCGGTCGCACTCCGTCGACCTGTTCGCCGAGTGGTTCGTGCTGACCCTGGCGACACTGGCCGCGGTGTCGATGGGCGATGCGGTACGCGCGCGCGAAGAGACACGGCGGGAACGGTCGGCCGCGCAGGCCGGGACCCTGGCGATGGAGAAGCGGCAGGCCGCCGAGGCCGAACGGGCGGCGATCGCCCGCGAGTTGCACGATGTGGTGTCGCACTCGGTCTCGGAGATCGCGGTGCAGGCGGAGAGCGCGACGTACACCACGCCGGATCTGTCACCGCAGGCCCACGACCACTTCCAGCAGATCGCGGCGTCCGCCCGCGCGTCGATGGCGGAGCTGCGTCGACTGTCAGGCGTGCTGCGCACGGGCCCCGAGGACCACGCCGGCACGGCACCGCAGCCAACCCTGGACGCACTGGGTGAGCTGATAGCACAACACCGCTCGGTCGGCGGCGAGGTGGAACTGCGGATCAACGGCGACCGGGGCGAACTGCCCACGTCCTGCGAGTTGTCCGCGTACCGCATCGTGCAGGAGGGGCTGACCAATGTGCGCCGGCATGCGCCGGGAGCCCATGCGTGGGTGGAGATCGGTTACCGGCCCGATCGGTTGGCGGTGCGGATCGCCGACGACGGGCCGGGCTCGCCGGGCGTGGTCCACAACGGTCATGGCCTGGCCGGCATGCAGGAGCGGGCGGTGTTGCTCGGTGGGACGTTGACCGCCGGGCCGGGCCCGGACGGTGGCTTTCTCGTAGAGGCGGAACTCCCGTGGTGATCCGAGCAATCGTGGCCGACGACCAGGCCATCGTCCGTACCGGGTTCGTCAACCTCCTGGCCACCCAGGACGACATCGAAGTGGTGGGCGAGGCGGAGGACGGTACCCAGGCGGTCCGGATCGCCGCGGAACGGCGCCCAGATTTAGCGCTGTTGGACATCCGGATGCCGCACAAGAACGGCATCGAGGCCGCGCGGGAGATCACCCAGGCATCGCGTGGTGCCACCAAGGCGTTGATGCTGACGACGTTCGGTCTCGACGAGTACGTCTATGACGCGCTCGCGGCCGGGGCCAGTGGCTTTCTGCTCAAGGACACCACGTTCCCCGAACTCCTGCATGCCGTACGGGTGGTGGCGGAGGGCAATGCGCTGCTGGCGCCCGAACTGACCAAGCGGCTGATCGGGGAGTTCGTCAAGCAGCGGTCGGCGCCGGTTCCGGTGCGCACGGTGCAGGAGCTGACCGACCGTGAGGTGGAGGTGCTCATCCACATCGCCCAGGGGCTGTCCAACACGGAGATCGCCACACGGCTGACGATCACCGATCACACCGTCAAGACCCACATCAACCGGCTCTTCACAAAGATGGGCCTCCGTGACCGCGCCCAGGCGGTGATCCTCGCCTATGAGCTGGGGCTGGTCGTCCCGCAGGGCCGACGCCCCGCCCCTACCCCGCGCGTCTAGCGGCGCACGGCAAGAAAGGAGCGAGCCATGGCACAACTTCGGTACGCGGCACGGCTATTCCGCCGTGGCGTCCAGCACCACCACGTCCTCGGCGGCAAAGGAGATCCCCACCCGCTCTCCCGTCTCCGGCGCCTGGCTCAGTGGGCAGGCCGCTTCCACCTGCGGCGCGCCCGCCGGCTGAAGCAGCAGCGCCACGTGCGTGCCGCGGAACGTGCGGGCCGCGACCAGACAGGGCAGCCCGTCCTCCGGGGAGGTCAGCCGGACGCCGGCCGGGCGCACGAGCAGCCGGCAGGGCCCGTCCGAAGTGCCCTCCGGAACCGGCACTTTGCCCCACGGGGTGACGGCCGACCCGCCCTGCACGGTGGCCTCGACCACGTTGTCGAAGCCGAGGAAGCGGGCGACGAACGCGTTGGCGGGCCGCTGCCAGACGTCCAGAGGGGTACCGCTCTGGGCGATCCGGCCGTCCCGCATCACCACGACCCGGTCAGCGAGCGCGAACGCCTCGCCCTGGTCGTGGGTAACGGCCAGCACGGTCGTCCCCAACTCACGGAAGAGCCGCCGCAGTTCGACGACCAGTCGCTCCCGCAGCCCCCGGTCAAGCTGCCCCAGCGGCTCGTCCAACATCAGCAGCCGCGGGCTCGGTGCGAGCGCGCGAGCCAGCGCGACCCGCTGCTGTTCACCACCGGACAGGGAGGACACGGCCCGGCCCTGTGCCCCCGGCAGGCCGACGAGGTCCAGCAGTTCCGCGACCGTGCGCTCCTGCTCGGCGCGCGAGGAGCGCCGCATCCGCAGCCCGAAGGCCACGTTTCCCGCAACGTCGCGCTGCGGAAAGAGCTGGTGGTCCTGGAACATCAACCCGACACCGCGCCGGTGCGTGGGCACCCCCGTCTGGTCTCGGCCTTCCAGCAACACCGCACCCGCGTCGGTGCGTTGCAGCCCGGCGACCACCCGCAGCAGGGTGGACTTGCCGCTTCCGCTGGGCCCGAGGACGCAGACGGTTTCGTGCGCCGCGACGTCCAGGTCGACCGCGTCGAGCGCGGGGGCCGCACCGGGCGCGCCGAAGCGGACGGTGACGCCGTCCAGCCGCAGCATCTGCGATGTCGTGGTCCCGGTCTGTGCCGTCATCTAGAACTCCCCGGAGTGGTCGATGGCGCTGCCCCCGGTCGAGCCGGTCCGCGGCTGGAGACGGATCCGTTCCAGGGCCAGCAGGGCGCCCGCGCACACCACCATCAACATGGTCGAAAGAGCCATCGCCTGGCCGTAGTTGAACTCCCCGGCCCGGCCCAGCAGTCGCGCCACGGCCACCGGCAGGGTCGGCTGGTCGGGCCGCGCGATGAACACGGTCGCGCCGAACTCGCCGAGCGAGACGGCGAAGGCGAAGCCCGCCGCGATGAGCACGGCTCGTCGCACCATCGGCAGGTCCACCTCGCGCCAGACCCGCCAGGGCGAGGCGCCGAGGACGGCCGCCGCCTCCCGCAGCCGGCCGTCGACCGCCCGCAGGACGGGCAGCATGGTGCGGACCACGAACGGCACGCCCACCAGGGCCTGGGCGAGTGGCACCAGCCACCACGATTCCCGCAGGTCCAGCGGCGGCTTGTCGAGGGTGATCAGGAAGCCGAAGCCGACGGTCACGGCGGAGACGCCGAGCGGCAGCATCAGCAGCCCGTCGAAGCCGCGCAACAGCCGGGTGATCATCGGAGTGCGTCCCGAAGGGCCGGCCGCCGGCCGGGAGCGGGTGAGTGCGGCCGCCGCCAGGCCGCCGATCAGCAGGGCGATCGCGGTGGCCGCGGCGCCGTAGGCGAGGGAGTTCCAGAGGGCGTCGAGGGGGGCGACGGCGAAGGTGCTGTCGGCGGACGCGGCGGAGTGCAACGTCTCGTAGAAGACCAGCCCGTAGCCGTGGGGCCCGGCGAAGGACCGCTCGACGAGCACGGCCAAGGGCAGGACGAGCAGCACGGCGATGACGGCGAGCGTGCTCCAGAGCAGCGCCCACTGGCCGCGGCCCTGCGGCCGGCGGGCGGTGCGGGAGGCATCGACGAGCCGCAGGGTCGATTCGCGACGCCGCACGGTCCAGGCGTGCAGCCCCAACAGGCCCAGTACGGCGGCGAACTGGACGAGGGTCAGCACGGCGGCGGTGGGCAGATCCAGGAAGTCGGCGGTCTGCCGGTAGATCTCCACCTCCAGCGTGGAGAAGGTGGGCCCGCCCAGGATCTGTACGACGCCGAAGGAGGTGAAGGTGAAGAGGAACACCATCAGCGCCGCGGCGGCCACGGCCGGTCTCAGCGCGGGCAGCGTCACCCTCCGCCAGGCCGCGAACCGTCCGGCTCCCAGGACCCGGGCCGCTTCCTCCTGGCGCGGGTCGAGTTGGGCCCAGAGCCCTCCGACGGTGCGGACGACGACCGCGTAGTTGAAGAAGACGTGCGCGAGCAGGATCGCCCACACCGAGGTGTCCAGCCGGACGCCCCACAGGTTGTCCAGCAGTCCGCCCCGGCCGACCAACGCCAGGAAGGCCGAGCCGACGACGACGGTGGGCAGGACGAAGGGCACCGCGACCACCGCCCGCAGCAGTTGTTTGCCGGGGAAGTCGAAGCGGGCGAAGACGTATGCGCTGGGCAGCGCGACCAGCAGCGTCAGCGCCGTCGAGGCGGCCGCCTGCCAGACGGTGAACCACAGCACATGGAGGACGTCCGGGTCGCCCAGCACGGCGGCGAACCGGCCGAACTGCCACTGTCCGCCGTCCTTCAGCCCGCGCCCGACGATCACGGCGACCGGATAGGCGAAGAACAGCGCGAAGAAGGCGAGCGGCAGGGCCATCAGACCGAGCCGCACCGCCGTGCCGCGCGCGGGCCTCCTGGGGCGGGCGGGGGCTACTTCAGAACGAGCGAGGACCACTGCTTGACCCACTGGTCACGGTTCTTGGTGATCGTTGCCGGGGCGAGCGTCGCCGGCTTGTCGATCGCGGTGCCGTAGCGGGTGAACAGTTCCGGCACCTTGGCGTCCTTGCGCGCCGGGTTGACGAACATCTGCAGCGGCATGTCCTCCTGGAACTTCTTCGACAGGAGGAAGTCGAGCAGCGCCTTGCCGCCCTTCTCGTTCTTGGCGCCCTTGAGCAGACCGCCGAATTCGATCTGCCGGAAGCAGGTGCCGGTCGCGACGCCGGTCGGGGCCTCCTTGGGCGCGGGGTTCTTGCCCATCACCTCGGCGGGTGGGCTGGAGGCGTAGGAGACCACCAGTGGCTTGTCGCCCTTGCCCTTGCCGGCTGCGGAACCCGAGAAGCGCTCGTTGTACGCCTGCTCCCAACTGTCCACGACCTCGACGCCGTTGGCCTTGAGCTTCTTCCAGTAGTCCGGCCAGCCGGCCTCGCCGTGGGTGGCGATGGTGCCGAGTTGGAAGGCGAGTCCCGGAGAGGAGGTGGCGGAGTTCTCGGTGACCAGCAGGTTCTTGTACTCCGGCTTGAGCAGGTCGTCGAAGCTCTGTGGCGGCGCCAGCTTGTGCTGGGTGAAGTAGGCGCGGTCGTAGTTGACGCAGGTGTCGCCGTAGTCGAGGGGCGTGACGCGGTGGGCGTCCTTGTCGAGTTGGAGGTCGGCCGGGACGTTCTCCAGGCCCTGGGCCTTGTACGGAGTGAAGAGGCCGGCGTTCAGGCCGCGCGAGAGCAGGGTGTTGTCGATGCCGAAGAAGACGTCGCCCTGCGGGTTGTCCTTGGCCAGGATCGCCTGGTTGACGGCCTTGCCCGCGTCCCCGCCCCTGAGCACCTTGACCTTGTAGCCGGTCTCCTTCTCGAAGGCGGCCAGCACGGATTTGGAGGCGTTGAACGAGTCATGGCTGACGAGCGTGACGGTCTTGGCGTCCGCGCCGCCGCCGGAGCCGCCGCACCCGGCGAGTGCGGTCATGCCGGCCGCCGCGGCGAGCGCTGCCGCGGTGATCCTGCTGGTGGTGCTCACTGAGTTCCTCCTGGCTGGCCAGGAAGAGACGCGGCCCCGCCCGGTGTCCACTGCGCTTTGCGTCGATGACGCTCGGCAGCGAACGGTGGGCGGGGCGCAACAGCATGAGTGACGACCGAACTTCCTACCCGGAATGACCCGGGCGAGGTTCAAGGGTCTGCGGGCGCCGTAGGGCTACGACGCGTCCGCACTCTCAGCGCTGTGGCGCTCCCCTGTCGGAATGTATGTGCGTTTTTTTCCACGCCACCGTACCAGCGGGGGCTCAGCGTTCCGAGGCCGCCAGCTGACCGCAGGCGCCGTCGATCTCCTGGCCCCGGGTGTCCCGGACGGTCACGGGCACGCCGTGCGCCTCAATGGCCCGTACGAACGCCGCCTCGTCCTCGGGCCGCGAGGCGGTCCACTTCGAGCCCGGCGTCGGATTGAGCGGAATGAGGTTGACATGGACCCGCTTGTTCTTGAGCAGGCGCCCCAGCAGGTCACCGCGCCATGCCTGGTCGTTGATGTCGCGGATCAGTGCGTACTCGATCGAGACCCGGCGGCCGGACTTCTCGGCGTACTCCCAGGCCGCGTCCAGCACTTCGCGGACCTTCCAGCGGGTGTTGACCGGCACGAGGGTGTCGCGCAGCTCGTCGTCGGGCGCGTGCAGCGAGACCGCGAGCCGGCACTTGAAGCCCTCGTCGGCGAACCGCAGCATCGCCGGGACCAGTCCGACGGTGGAGACGGTGATGCCGCGCTGGGAGAGGCCCAGGCCGTCGGGCTCGGGGTCGGTGAGCCGCCGGATAGCGCCGACCACGCGCTTGTAGTTGGCGAGCGGCTCGCCCATGCCCATGAAGACGATGTTGGACAGCCGCGCCGGGCCGCCGGGAACCTCGCCGTCGCGCAGCGCCCGCATCCCGTCGACGATCTGGTGCACGATCTCCGCGGTGGTCAGGTTGCGGTCCAGCCCGGCCTGACCGGTGGCACAGAACGGGCAGTTCATGCCGCAGCCGGCCTGCGAGGAGATGCACATGGTGACCCGGTCCAGGTAGCGCATCAGCACGGACTCGACGAGGGTGCCGTCGTGCAGCCGCCACAGCGTCTTGCGGGTGGCGTCGTCGTCGCACGAGATGTGTCGCACCACCGACATCAGGTCCGGGAGCAGTTCCGCGGCCAGCTTCTCGCGCGCCGCCGCGGGGATGTCGGTCCACTGCGCCGGGTCGTGCGCGTAGCGGGCGAAGTAGTGCTGCGACAACTGCTTGGCGCGGAACGGCTTCTCACCGATCGCGGCCACCGCCTCGCGGCGCTCGGCCGGGCTGAGGTCGGCGAGGTGCCGTGGGGGCTTCTTGGCGCCGCGGGGGGCGACAAACGTCAGTTCTCCCGGGGCCGGGCGTGCCATGGGCGGAAACTCCTCTGTGCGACGAGGCCGGACGGCTTCCGCCGACGCGGAGCCAGGGGCCGGCCGGGGCCGGAACCAGGGGACCTCACGGATCATCCCCGCGGTCGCGGGAACGGGAAGGGCGCGCCGCGAACGAGCGGCGCGCCCTCCAAGGGTAACCGGCGGCGGTCAGCCCGCTCCCACGAAGATCACGAACAGCAGCCAGACCACCGGCGCGGTCGGCAGCAGCGAGTCCAGCCGGTCCATGATCCCGCCGTGGCCGGGCAGCAGGGTGCCCATGTCCTTGATGCCCAGATCCCGCTTGATCATGGATTCGCCGAGGTCGCCCAGGGTCGCGCTGACCGCGACCGCCAGGCCGAGCAGCAGCCCCTCCCACCAGGCGCCGCCCTTGATCAGGAACTGCATGCACAGCGCGCCCGCCACCATCGCGAAGAGCACCGCACCGACGAGTCCCTCGCGGGTCTTACCCGGGCTGATCCGCGGCGCCAGCTTCTTCTTCCCGAAGCGCCAACCAATCGCGTAGGCACCGGTGTCGCTGACGACCGTCAGCAGCAGGAACGTCAGCACCCGCTGCGGCCCATCGTCCGCGGCCGCCAGCATCAGGGCCACGAACGTCGCCAGGAACGGGACGTAGAACGCCGCGAAGACCCCGGCCGTGACGTCCCGGAGGTAGTTCTGCGGCGCCTCCGTCATCCGCCAGACCAGGACGGCGAGCGCGGTGAGCGACATCGCCACCCACGCCCCCTCGGCACCGCGCACATACCCTGCGATCACCATGGCGGTGCCGCCGACCGCGAGCGGAACCAGCGGCACCCGGATGTCCTTGCGCTCCGCCAGCCGCGAGGTCAGTTCCCACAGGCCCACGACGACGGCGAGCGCTATGACACCGATGAACACCGGCTTGTAGACGAAGAGCGAGGCGAGGATCACCGCGCCGAGTCCGACGCCGACCCCTATGGCAGCGCGCAGATTGCGCCCCGCGCTCTTCTTCTGCGGTTTCACTGGGTCACGGTCGGACCCGGGGAGCGAGGTGGGCATGGGCTCCTGCGGCCTGTCGTCGCGGAACAGGGGGCCGCTCAGCCGAGCAGCCCCCCGGTCGTCCAGGTTGTCCTGGTCATCCCGGACGTCCCGATGGTCGTCCTGGTGTCCGCCCGGCTCGGGCACGATGGGCATGGGCCGAGTCTGCGCCGCGCCGCCCCTGCCGTGCACGGGACCCGCCGGGACGGGGGGCGCCGCCCCGCGCAGCGAGGCGGCCGATCCGTGATCGGGCGGTCCCCAGTGTCCGGCGCCGACCGGGGTCCCCCAGGATGACTCGTTCATCAGACCTCTAGGAGCTCGGATTCCTTGTGCTTGAGGAGCTCGTCCACCTGCGCGACGTACTTCGCGGTGGTGTCGTCGAGCTCCTTCTCGGCCCGACGCACCTCGTCCTCGCCCGACTCCTTGTCCTTGACGAGCTTGTCGAGCGACTCCTTGGCCTTGCGCCGCACACTGCGGATCGAGATCTTCGAGTCCTCGGCCTTGTTCTTGGCGACCTTGATGAACTCGCGCCGGCGCTCCTCGGTGAGCTCCGGGAAGTTCACGCGGATGATGTTGCCGTCGTTGCTCGGGTTGACGCCGAGGTCCGAATCGCGGATCGCCTGCTCGATGTTGCGCAGCGCGCTCTTGTCGAACGGGGTCACCACGGCCATCCGCGGTTCCGGCACCGAGAACGACGCCAGCTGATTGATGGGCGTCATGGCGCCGTAGTAGTCCGCCACGATCTTGTTGAACATCGCCGGGTGCGCACGCCCGGTGCGGATCGCGGCGAAGTCCTCCTTGGCGACCACGACGGCCTTCTCCATCTTCTCCTCGGCTTCGAGGAGGATCTCTTCGATCACCACTTGCTCCTGGTCTTATCGGTAAGAAGCAGAGCCTCGCCCCTGCCGCGCGTCTTCTCCTGCACGGTGTCCGACCGGCAGGCGGTTGTCCATCCCCGTACCGAGGGTCTTCCCACGACCGGGGGTTGCCGCCCGTACGGGCCGACACCCGTACGGAATCAGGCAGTTGAGGCCGTCAGGCCCGGGTGTTCTGATCGCTGACGAGCGTGCCGATCTTCTCACCCTTCACCGCACGCGCGATGTTCCCCTCGGCCAGCAGCTCGAACACGAGGATCGGGAGCTTGTTGTCCCGGCACAGCGTGATGGCGGTGGCGTCGGCAACCTTCAGGTCGCGGGTGATGACCTCGCCGTATTCGAGGGCGTCGAACTTGACCGCGTCCGGGTTCTTCTTGGGGTCGGAGTCGTAGACGCCGTCCACGCCGTTCTTCCCCATCAGCATGGCCTCGGCGTCGATCTCCAGGGCGCGCTGAGCGGCGGTGGTGTCGGTGGAGAAGTACGGCATGCCCATACCGGCACCGAAGATGACAACGCGCCCCTTCTCCAGGTGGCGCACCGCGCGCAGCGGAATGTACGGCTCCGCGACCTGCCCCATGGTGATCGCCGTCTGGACCCGGGAGTCGATGCCCTCCTTCTCCAGGAAGTCCTGGAGGGCCAGGCAGTTCATGACCGTACCGAGCATGCCCATGTAGTCGGAGCGGGCCCGGTCCATGCCACGCTGCTGGAGTTCGGCACCGCGGAAGAAGTTGCCGCCGCCGATCACGATGGCGATCTCATAACCGTCACGGACCACCGCGGCGATCTCGCGGGCGATGGCGTGCACGACATCGGGGTCCACACCGAGTCCGCCGCCACCGGCGAACGCCTCGCCCGACAGCTTCAGAAGGAAGCGTCGCTTACCGGCTTTGTGGGTGTCTGCGCCGTCGGCACCGTGATTCATTGAGCTCTCCTCGTGCACATACGAAGAAGGCCATTGCCGTGGGTCTTGGTCAGATCCCTGTCCGGCAATGGCCTCCTCGTCACATCTGCGGCCGACCGATGAGCGGCCGACTGCGTACGACCCTAGCGGGGCCGTAGGTCATTCGCTGCCTCGCGGCAGGCTCAGATGCCGACCTTGATGCGCGCGAAGCGCTTCAGGGTGACGCCGGCCTCCTGGAGAACCTTCTCCACGGACTTCTTGTTGTCGAGCGCGTACGGCTGGCCGAGCAGCGTCGCGTCCTTGAAGAAGCCGTTGAGGCGACCCTCGACGATCTTCGGCAGCGCGGCCTCGGGCTTGCCCTCGGCGCGGGTGGTCTCCTCGGCGACGCGGCGCTCGGCCTCGACGACCTCGGCCGGCACGTCGTCCTTGGAGAGGTACTTCGGGGCGAACGCGGCGATGTGCTGCGCAATGCCCTTGGCAACCTCGGCGTTGTCCTTGTCGAGCTCGACCAGAACACCGATCTGGTGCGGCAGGTCGGGCATCGTGCGGTGCATGTACGCCGACACGTAGCCGTCGGAGAACTGCGCGAAGCGGTCCAGGACGATCTTCTCGCCGAGGTTCGCGTTGGCCTCGTCGACGTACGCCTGGACGGTCTTGCCGGCCTCGATCTCGGAGGCGAGCAGGGCCTCAAGGTCCGCCGGGTTGGTCTTGGCGACGTGCGCGGCCAGAGCGTTGGCGACGGCCTGGAACTTCTCGCCCTTGGCGACGAAGTCGGTCTCGCACTTGAGTTCAAGGATCAGACCGGAGGTGTTGTCGTCGGCGATCAGGGAGACCACAGCGCCGTTCTCGGCGGAGCGGCCCTCGCGCTTGGCGACGCCCTTCTGGCCCTTGACGCGCAGGACCTCGACGGCCTTGTCGACGTTGCCCTCGGCCTCATCCAGGGCCTTCTTGCAGTCCATCATGCCGGCGCCGGTGAGCTCGCGGAGCTTCTTGACGTCAGCGGCGGTGTAGTTCGCCATGGTCTGTGAATCTCTTCTCGAAATCGCGAAAGTCGAAAGATCTACGGGTGGACGGCGGGGGCGGCGCTTGTGGCGCCCTCCCCCGCCGTCAACCAACCAGTCTGAGAGGTCAGCCCTGCTCGGCCGGCTTCTCGGCCTCGGCGGGCTTCTCGGCCTCGGCGGCCGGGGCCTCGGCCTTGGCGGCCTCGTCGTCGGACTTCTTGTCGCCTTCGAGCAGGTCGCGCTCCCACTCGGCCAGCGGCTCGCCGGCCTTCTCGCCCGGCTTCTGGTCGCCGGTCGCGGCACCGGAGCGGGCGATCAGGCCCTCGGCGACGGCGTCGGCGATCACGCGGGTGAGCAGGGTGACGGAGCGGATCGCGTCGTCGTTACCCGGGATCTTGTAGTCGACCTCGTCCGGGTCGCAGTTGGTGTCGAGGATCGCGACAACCGGGATGTTGAGCTTGCGCGCCTCGCCGACGGCGATGTGCTCCTTCTTGGTGTCCACGATCCAGACGGCGCTGGGCACCTTCTGCATCTCGCGGATACCACCGAGGGTCTTCTCCAGCTTGGCCTTCTCGCGGGAGAGGACCAGGAGCTCCTTCTTGGTGAGGCCGGAGGCGGCCACGTCCTCGAAGTCGATCTGCTCAAGCTCCTTGAGGCGCTGCAGACGCTTGTAGACGGTCGAGAAGTTGGTCAGCATGCCGCCGAGCCAGCGCTGGTTCACGTAGGGCATGCCCACGCGGGTCGCCTGCTCAGCAATGGCCTCCTGGGCCTGCTTCTTCGTACCGACGAACATCACCGAGCCGCCGTGGGCGACGGTCTCCTTGACGAACTCGTAGGCGCGGTCGATGTACGACAGCGACTGGAGCAGGTCGATGATGTAGATGCCGTTGCGCTCCGTGAAGATGAAACGCTTCATCTTCGGGTTCCAGCGGCGGGTCTGGTGCCCGAAGTGGACGCCGCTCTCCAGCAGCTCCCGCATCGTGACGACGGCCATGGCCGTACTCCTTGTTTTCTCGGTTCCACCGCGACCGGCTGATCGCAGTGCCTGACGCCCCGACGCGCCTGCCTGGGGAGGAACCGGGTGGAACCTTCCGAGGACCGAGGAGCGCGGCCGACGTGCTGCCCGAACGGGACTGCTGCACTGGCGGCGGGGCGTGCGAAGTCGACCCGGTGACCCGGATCGCCATCAGAAGTGTACGGGACGGGCGATGCACCAGGCGACACGCACCATTTCGCGCCCCTTCAAGGTGACGCCGATATCCACAACCCCCCTTCCGTCCACAGCTTTTGACCAAGATCCCCGCGCCGGCCCCGCATCCGCCATCGTCAAAACATGCGACGACTCACCGATCCGACCAACCGGCGGCTCCACGCCACGCCCCCACTTTCCCGACGACGCAACGTGACCCACCCACGACGCTCCGCCCACCCGCAAAGGCCCAACGTCGAACTACGGCAACTCCCTGGGCGCGGAGGCTCACCGGGCTTTCGCCGTAACCAGCAGGTCCGCCACGGACCGCCTGCGGACCAGGCGCTTGGGGTGTCCCCGGCCAGGGAGCACCCAACCAAGAGAGTGCGACCACCTATCGAGTCCGCGCCCCTTGTTGCGTCTTCTGTCTCCGTGTCCGTGTCCGCGCCTGTGTCCGTGGCGGGTTCGGGACGGACATCAGTTGAGGGGCTGAGCCCGGGGCCGGGGCCGGGCCCGGGTTCAGCGTCAGCTCCGGAGCCAGCTCCCACTCCAACTCACGGATTCGCCTCGGCATCGACTCAAAAACCGAGCCGAGATCGCGTCGGGGTGCAACCCTCAAGCCTGAGCCACCAAGGCGGCAGCCGACGCCCGCTCCTTCCGTTGCTCCGTCCGCTCACGCTGTGCGCTCTGCGCGCTGTGTGTGCTCTGTGCTTATGCGTACTGTGCGTCGGGGCGTCCGTAGAAGCGATCGGTACGGCTGGAGTGGCCGACGCAGCGTCGCCGATGACCACCGCGCCACCTCCCCTGACCAAGGCCGGAGCGAAGCTGGCTGCCCGACCGGCAGCTTCGACGGCGGACCGCTCCTGGCCAGTCGACGGCCCCGGCGGGGCACCGCCCACAGTGCTGCGCGGCTGGGAGCCACCTCCAACCCCCTGGGCCGCAGGACACAGAGGCGTCGACCTGGCAGCGCCCACGGGCGCAGTCGTCAAAGCTGCTGCGCCTGGACAGATCACATTCGCCGGTACCGTCGCCGGCCGCGGCGTCCTCACCATCGAGGTGTCCGACTCGGGCCACCCACCGTTACACACCACCTACGAACCGGTCCGCGCCTCCGCCCACAAGGGCCAACAGGTCGCCGCCGGCCAGCCCGTCGGTGTTCTGGAAGGCGGCCCCTACCACTGCCGCGCCCCATGTCTCCATTGGGGCCTACTACGTGGCACGACCTATCTGAACCCACTCTCGCTACTGCCACCGGCCATACTCCACGGCGCCCACTCACGCCTGCTCCCGATCTTCGGCATCCCCGAACCCAACGCCGTACCGGAGGCCGGACCGCCCCGTCCACATCGTGAACAACCGGCCCTCACCACTCATGGAGGCACGAACACATCGGCGGACGCTACTGGTGCAGCCTTGCTCGGCGCTCTCGCCCTCGCCGGCGCCGCCCTGTGGGCCTTGGGCCGCCTCCGCGGATCCACAGAGAGGAAGGAACGAGTTACGCGGCGCGGCGCTGCCTCGTGCACTGGCAGCGGGAAGCGGCGGTTGGGCCTCGTACAGCGTGACGGAGGGCGGAAACCGTGGAGAGCGAAACGCACGTAGGGAGACACGTAGGGAGAGAGAAGTTGCAGGGCGAGTTCAGCGCGAGACGCTCCGACCGATACAGAGATGCGCTGCCCCGTACAGCCCTGTTGAGCCTGCCGACGCCGGCCACTCAACGCTGCAGAGCTAGCCCAACACGCGACGCTCCTGCGGGCTGCGGGCTGCGGGCTGCGGGCTGCGGGCTGCGGGCTGCGGGCTGCGGGCTGCGGGCTGCGGGCTGCGGGCTGCGGGCTGCGGGCGAACGACCAGTTGGGGGAGGTGGAGGAGGCGGGGGGGAGGCGGGGGGCTCAGAAGCTCGGGAGCGAGCCACCCCTCCCCCACGCCCATCCCCCAGCCACAGCCACAGCGACCTCACCGTCCCACTAGAAGCCCCCGCCCCACACCGGAGTTCAGCCGCGCACCCCGTTGAGGGCCATTGCCACCGCCGCCTCCGTGATCTCTTCCGGGTTCTCGGCGGCGCCGAGTTCGATGCGGCGGACCGCGGCGTCGACGACTCCCTGGAGCAGCATCGCGGCGAGGCGGGGCTGTGCGTGACCAAGGGTGGCCAGCGCATAGACGATCATGGCGATCAGTCCGCCGTGCGCCGCGCGGATCTTCTCCCGTGCGCCCGCGTCGAGTTCACCGGCGGAGATGGCAACGACGGCGCGGTGACGGCGGTCGCCGACCAGGGCGAGTTGCCGGCGCACATACGCCTCGACCTTCCCTTCGGGCGTCTCGGCGCTCTCCATTGCCGACTCGACCTCCGCGGCCCACACGGGAAAGTCGACGGCGCACAGTTCTTCGACGACAGCCGCGCGGGAGCGGAAGTACTCGTATACGGAGGAGCGCGCGAGTCCTGTGCGCTCGGCGAGGGCGGGGAAGGTCAGCGCCTCCGTTCCGCCCTCGGACAGCAGTGTGCGGGCGGCGTCCAAGAGGGCGCCGCGCTGCATCGTCCGGTGCTCGGCCACCGAGGCCGCTCGAATCCTGGGCACGTCACCACTGTACGGATGGCGTCCTCGTCGCGGCACTCCGCATCGCGACACGGATCGTTGTGACGCGGGTCATCAGCACATCGATGCGGGCGCGAGGTCGCAACTTCCCCTCCCGACCCTTACACCCCTCCTTCCGGGCCACTGCCTCGCTTGGTTGGGAAGCGGCCCCCGGACAGGGACAGCGCCCGCAGCCGCCAAGCTCCCCACCTCAACGCGCCGCCACAAACCACTTGCACCCAGCCAGCCCGACCCACCACGGCCCAAGATCCGGCGAACAATCCAGTAGCCCCATGAACCTGCGATCCCCGAAGCCCCGCGCCCGTACGACGGACCGTCGCTCACCCGCCCCATCCCGGACGCTCGCCCGCTCTCAACGCCCGACGTCCGCCAGCTTCGCGCGGAGCTGGAGTACGGACTTGGTGTGGATCTGGCTGACCCTGCTCTCGGTGACACCAAGCACGTTGCCGATCTCGGCGAGGGTGAGGCCCTCGTAGTAGTAGAGGGTGACCACGGTCTTTTCGCGGTCGGGCAGGGTGTTGATGGCGCGAGCCAGCAGCCGCCGCAGTTCGCGGTCCTCGGCGATCTCGACCGGGTTCTCGGCGGCGGTGTCCTCCAGGGTGTCCATCAGGCTCAGGCGCTCCCCGCCCTCGCCTCCGACGTGGAGGAGCTCTTCCAACGCGACGACGTTCGCCAGGGACAGCTGGCTGAAGACGCCGTGGAGTTCTTCGAGCGGGATGCCCATCTCGTCGGCGACCTCCGCCTCGGTCGGGGTGCGACGCAGCTGCGCTTCGAGGGTGGCGTAGGCACGTTCCACGGCCCGGGCCTTCTGGCGTACGGATCGTGGGATCCAGTCCAGGGCGCGTAGTTCGTCGATCATCGCGCCGCGGATGCGGGTGATGGCGTACGTCTCGAACTTGATGGAGCGTTCGGGCTCGAACTTCTCGATGGCATCGATGAGTCCGAAGACTCCGGAGGAGACGAAGTCGGCCTGCTCGACGTTGGGCGGCAGTCCGACGCTGACGCGGCCGGCGACATATTTGACCAGCGGCGAGTAGTGCAGGATCAGTTGTTCCCGCAGGCGTCCGTCGCCTGACGCCTTGTAGGAGCGCCACAGCTCGTCGAGCGAGGTGGGCGGGGCGGGGCGCACGCTGCCGCGCGCGGCGGGTGGTGCTGCCGCGCGGTCAGACCCGGAGGTGTGCTGGGGCATTCGTCGCCTTGAGCCGTTCTGCCGAGACGGGGGTGGATGGATGTATGAGGCTTGAACTGTCGTGAGCGTAGCGTGACCGCGGCGTCGCGGTGTGCGAGGAAGGCAGGTTGGGTGTGCGCAGATACGTTCCGCTGCCCGCACCCCAGGGTTACTTTGCGCGACACGGCGGCACTCGGACGGAGCGCCGGAGGCGCGTGCGCCGGGAGTGCGCCCCTGGGGAGCGGTGGGGGCGGGCGAGGTGGTGCAACGGGCGGAATCCTTTGCGTGCGCCGTGTCGTATCGCGGGCGTCCAACGGGCCTGCCGCATACGCCGAAGCACGGCAAATCTGGCTTCTGCGGTCATTCCCCTCACCCTTTCACCCGTTCGCGCCAGGTCAAGTACCGCCTCGCCGGGAACCTTCGGTCGAGTTGGCCCGTCGCACCAACTCCCAGCTCTCACCGCACCTTTGAACGAATCCGAGGGCGTGGAGCTCGAAGAGCTTGCCCTGGGTGAGATCGCGAGGCGTGCCCGACTCCCGGGCCAAGTGGGCGGCATCGGCGCCGCCACGTGCGGGTACGGCTTCGAGCACCCGGAGGGCGACCGGGTCCAACAGATCGCGGGCGAGCGTCGGGCCGCGGCGCTCGGGGGCCAGCTCACCGATGCTGCCGACGAGTTCGATGACCTCGTCGGCGTCGGTGACCACCGCCGCCTCGCCGCGCAGGAGTTGGTGCACCCCGGCGGAGAGCCCGCTGGTGATCGGCCCTGGCATGCCCATCGTGAAGCGTCCGAGATCCAACGCTCGTCGGGCGGTGACCAGTGATCCGCTGCGGAGTTCGGCCTCCACGACTACGGTGCCGCGGGTCAGGGCGGCGATGACGCGGTTGCGTTGGACGAAGCGGCTCCGGGTGGGATGGTCTCCCGGTGGCAACTCGGCGATGACCAGCCCCTGTTCGGCGATCCGGTCGATCAACTCGGTGTGTCCGCGCGGATAAGGGTGGTCGATGCCCGAGGCGAGCACGGCGATGGTCGGGCCGTCCGCGGCGAGCGCGCCGCGATGGGCAGCGCCGTCCACGCCGTACGCCGCTCCGGAGACGATGGTCCAGCCGCGTTCGGCGAGCCCCGCGCCGAGGGTGGTGGCGAGGTGGGCGCCGTAGTCGGTGCAGGCCCGCGCTCCGACCACGGCGACCGAGCGGAGCGCCCAGATCCGTAAGTTGGCCGCGCCGCGCGCCCAGAGGCCGATGGGCCGGGCGTCGCCGAGGTCGTCCAGTTGACTGGGCCATTCCTCGTCGCCCGGGCAGATGAAGCGCCCGCCGAGCGCGGCGACGGCGGCGAGGTCGGCGGCGGGGCGGGCTCGCGCCGCGCGCAGCCGGAGGCCCGCGAACTTGGTCGGGCTGGCGCCGACGGGTGGGGGCGCATCCTCTTCGGACAGCGCGTGCCAGAGGGCGACGGGGCCCAGCTCGCGCAGCCAGCGGCCGGCGGTTTCGTCACCCGGTTCGAGAATCCGGGTGAGCGCGGCGCGGGCGGCTCGCTGCGGTTCGTAGCTTCGGGAAGCTGCGGATGCGGTACGGGGAGCGGCGCGCTTCCGGGCGGCCCCAGCGGGCAGCGCACGGGGCGGCCCGCCGGACGCCCCACCGGAACGGCCTGGTTTTGCCAGGGCATTGTGGGTGGGGCACCGCTTGCTGCGCCCCACGACCGGTTCTGGCCTCATCCCGGCGCCGGATTCTGGCTCCGCTCCAGGCCCCGAACTCGCTCCCGATACGGGCTCCTCCCCCGTCCCATTCGTGACGAAGCCCCATTCGTCGACGGTGTTCATCGCTCCTCCCCGCCATCCACCGGGCGGACGAGAGCGATCCGCGGCCTGTGATCCTGCGTCTTCTTGAGCCTCTCCCCCTGGGCCGTTCGCAACGGTCGCCCCGTCCTGGGCACTGCCGTCGCCGGCTGCTCCGCTCCCGTCCTCATCGCGCTCGTCCCCGTCCCACTGGTCTCCGGCTCCGTCCTCGCCCCCGGTTGCCCCTCCGACGCGGCAACCGGGGTCCGTTCCGTCCCTGCCGTTGGCTGCACGTCGGTATCGACGCACAGGCTCGCCCCGGTAGCAGTGGACGCTCTCGCTCCGCCGCCCGTGCCGGCGCGCGCCGTCGTGCCCGCCTGGGTCGTGACGGCCCCGCGCCGTACGCCCGTGCGGAGCTCCAGCGCCCAGTTGACGTCCTCTTTGGTCGGGCGGTCGCGGCCCGCGAGGTCGGCGGCGGTCCAGGCGACGCGGAGGACCCGGTCGAGCCCACGGGCCGTCAAGAGGCCGCATTCCAGGTCGCGTTCGGCCTGGTTGAGCGCGCCGTGGTGTACGGGCCAGCGGGTCCGCAGTTCGTGCCCCGGCACCTCGCTGTTGGTCTGCCAGGGTGTGTCGGCGAAGCGGGCCGCTGCGCGTTCGCGGGCGGCGCGGACGCGTTCGGCGACGGTGGCGGTGGATTCGGCGCTGCGGCCGAGGGTGATCAGTTCGGCGCGGGCGACCGGCTCCACGGCGATCCGGAGATCGATGCGGTCCATCAACGGTCCCGAGAGCCGGGCGCGGTACCTACGGATCGAGGAAGGTCGGCATTCGCAGCCGCCGGCGGTGGTGCCGTGCCGCCCGCAGGGGCATGGGTTGGCCGCAAGGGCGAGCAGGAACCGCGCGGGCATCCGCATCATTCCGCCGGCGCGGGCCACCACGACATGGCCGGATTCGAGTGGTTGGCGAAGCGCGTCCAGGACCCGCGGGCTGCATTCGGCCGCTTCGTCGACGAACAGTACGCCGTGGTGGGCGAGGGATACCGCCCCTGGGCGAGGCAGGCCGGTCCCGCCGCCGACCAGGGAGGCCATGGTGGCGGAGTGATGCGGGGCGCAGTAGGGCGGGCGGTGGACCAGAGGCTGTCCGGGCGGAAGGGTGCCGGCGACCGAGTGGACGGCGGTGACCTCCAGGGATTCCTTGGGTGTCAGGGCTGGCAGTAGCCCCGGGAGCCGCTCGGCGAGCATGGTTTTGCCGGCGCCCGGTGGGCCCTTGAAGAAGATGTGGTGGCGCCCGGCGGCGGCCACTTCGAGGGCGCGTCGAGCGTTGTGCTGACCCGCGACGTCGGCGAGATCGGGGGTGTGTTCGCTGGACGGCAGGCCGGCGGTGACGCCGTTGCCGGGCATGACGAGCCCGGCGAGGAGCGGGTCGGGGCGGCCTTCGGCGAGGGGGTTGTCCTCTTCGGGGACCGGTTCGTCGGTGAGCACGGCGATGAGTTGCCGCAGGCTGCGGATGCCGAGGACGGCGACGCCGGGGACGAGCGAGGCTTCGGCGACGGTCTGTTCCGGCACGACGACCTGGCGGTAGCCGGCCTCGGCGGCGGCAAGCACGGCCGGCAGCACGCCGCGGACGGGGCGGACCCGGCCGTCGAGACCAAGCTCGCCGATCATCATGAGGTCGGTGAGCTCGCGGGGATCGAGTCGCTCGGCGGCGCCGAGGACCGCGCAGGCCACGGCGAGGTCGAAGCCGCTGCCGCTCTTGGGGACGGATGCCGGGCTGAGGCCGACGGTGAGCTTCTTCTGCGGCCACTCGGCCCCGGAGTTGACCACCGCGGCGCGGACCCGGTCCCTGGACTCGACCAGGGACTTGTCGGGCAGTCCGACCAGGGTGAACGCGGCCACGCCGGGCTCCAGATCGGCCTGGACCTCGACGACCACGCCCTCGACGCCGACCAGCGCCACGGAGCAGGTGCGGGCGAATCCCATCACGCCACCCCCCGTACGTGCTCGACCACGGGGGCACCGCGGGCGGGCAGGAGGACACCGACGACATCGATACGGACACCACCGGGCGGCGGGCCACCGTGCCGCTCCATCCAGCGCTCGGCGAGCAGCCGCAGCCGGGCGGTCTTCTCGGGCCGGACCGCCGCCATGGGGTGCTCGTACCAGCTCGCCCGGCGGGTCTTGACCTCGCAGACGACCAGTGCGTCACCGTCGGCGGCGACGATGTCGATCTCTCCGTCGCGGCAGCGCCAGTTGCGGTCGAGGATCCGCATCCCGGCTTCGAGCAGCCGCCGGACGGCCAGGTCCTCGCCGTAGCGACCGAGGGCATTGCGCGGCGTCATCGGGGCGGCCGGTTGCGCGGGCTTCTGCGCCGCTGCCGAAGGCGCCCCCACCGTGGGGGCTGTCGAGGCTTCAGGCAGGGCCCGCCCCGCGGGGCCCGTCGGGGAACGGCCATCGGGCCGTCCTCCGGGCTCGCGGGCTAACCCGTGGCCTCCATGGCCTCCGCTCCCCGACCGCCGAGAGGGGCTGCTGGGAGCGCTGTCCCCCTCTCCCGGTGCGCCCTCTTGGCGCCTGGGGTTGTCGACCTTTCCGTCGTTCCCGGCGTCTGCTGCGTCCACGGCCTGCTGGCCGGCGTGCATGGCGTTCATGCGGTACCACCTCCGGCACCGACTGTGACGCCTCCGCTCAGATCTATTGGATCTTGGTGGATAACCGCCCGGCTGTGGATATCTCCGTCACCCGCCGAGGCGGCGCGCGTAGCCACCCGGCCCCTCAGCCACCTACATCAGGCCACCCCGGGAGCCGCTTCTCAGCTTCCGGGAAGATCCAGATCGCTCTTGTTGAGCTCCTCGATGTTCACGTCCTTGAACGTGAGTACCCGCACCTGCTTGACGAACCGGGCCGGTCGATACATGTCCCAGACCCAGGCGTCGGCCATCGAGACCTCGAAGAACACCTCACCCTGAACGGAGTGCACCTGCATCTCGTAGTCGTTGGTGAGGTAGAAGCGACGCTCGGTCTCGATCACGTATTTGAACAGCCCGACGACGTCTCGGTACTCCCGGTAGAGCTTCAGCTCCATCTCGGTCTCGTACTTTTCGAGGTCCTCGGCGCTCATGGCAGATCCCCTTCAGCCGTGCGTCCCCCTATTGTGCGTCAGACCCTCTCGGTCTCCAGGAGCACCGGCGCACTCGGGGGCCCTTCGTCGAGCAGTGTGCGCAGCAGCTCGGCGAGTCTGGTCGGATACACCGTCTCATGCGACGCCGACAGTTCCTCCGCGGTCCACCACCTCAATCCGGAGACGCTGCGTCGTTCCAGGTCCGTGTGGCCCGCGGTGTCGGTGGTGGTCCGGTCGGTCCGTGCCAGGTAGTACCACTCGTCCTGTTCCCAGCGTCGCCCGTCGAAGGGGAAGGCGCAGCGGCGCTTCCACAGCAGCGGGCCGAGGGTGGCCCCGGTGATGCCGGTCTCCTCGGCGAGCTCGCGCAGGGCCGCCTCCGCGCGGGTCTCGGCGCCCTCCAGACCGCCGCCGGGGGTGAACCACCAGGTCTCGGACGGGCTGTCCGGTTCGAAGCCGTGCAGCAACAGGATCCGGTCGTTCGGATCGAGCAGTACGACGCGGGAGACCTGGCGCACCCCAGCGGACTCCGCGGCGACAACAACCTCAGTGGTCAGGGGCTCCGCATCCACCTCACCATCACCAGCCACCCGCTCCGCCCCCGGCTTCAACTCCTGCTCCCGCTCACCCACGTCCGCGCCCCTTCCGTCGCACGATCGGCCCGTATGCCGCTCCTCCAAGGATGAGCACAGCCCCGGCGACGACCGCCAGGACGATGGGCGAGAGCGGTCCCGGTTGCGAGGTGCCTCCCGGAAGGGCGGCGAAGCCCTCGGGGCGCTGGAGCATGCCTACGCTGCCGAGCGGCCAGGCGCGGGCGTCGACCCGGGCGGCGACGGCGCTGCGCGGCACGGAGCCGTGATCGCCGTCGGTGAGGTGGACGCGGGAGTCGAGGGAGTCGTTGCGATGATCGCCGAGGAGGAAGAGCTGGTCAGTGGGGACGGTGGCCCGGAATCCGACGGGCGAGGCGGGGCCGCTGCCCTGGAGATACGGTTCTTCGACGGGGGTCCCGTTGACCGTGAGTTGGCCCTTCTTGGTGCAGCAGGCGACCGTGTCGCCACCGATGCCGACGACCCGCTTGACCATCGGCACGTCGCTCCAGGTGCTGTCCTTGAAGACGACGACGTCACCGCGGCGTATCTCCGAGCCGTCGACCTTCTCGGCGAGGACCCGGGCGCCGGCGGCGATGGTGGGCGACATCGAGTCGGTGGGCACGGTGTACGGGCGGTAGATCAGCGCACCCCACACGAAGCCGCCCAGGAAGAGCACACAGCCAACGGCCACGGCCAGACCGGACAGGATGCTGCCCGTGGTCCGGCCGCGGCCGTCCGTCGATCGTTCCGTAGTGCCGCTCATCCCAGCGCTCCTGCCCCGCGGGGCGGGCCCGCGTCGAAGATCCGGGACGGCACCTTACCTGGGGTTACGCGCTGCGGTCAGCCTCCTGCGGCGCCAGATGACGAGCGGTACCGCGCCGGCGAGCCCCATGGCGGCCGGAGCCGCACCCATTGCCTTGTTGATCCCGGACTGGTCGAAGGTGTCCGGTACGGGGAGGGTTGCCCAGCGGTTGATCGGCCAGGCGATGGTGAAGGCGCGACCGACGACCTCGGACTCGGAGACCGTCCCGTTGCCGGGGAGGTTCTGGTGGTAGCGGGAGTCGAGGGAGTCGTCCCGGTGGTCACCCATGACCCAGATCCGCCCCTTGGGGACGTGGATCGGGCCGAACGGGCGGTCACCGCACGGGGTGGCGTTGGGGAAGATGTAGGAATCCTCCTTGAGGGCCTTGCCGTTGACCTTCACGGGGCCGGTGCCCTGGCACTCGACGGTGTCACCGCCGACCGCGATGACGCGCTTGATCAGGTCCTTCTCCTCGGCCGACGGCATCAGCCCGATGAAGCTGAGGACCTTCTGCACGGGGTTGGGCTGCGGGGTGGGGGTCTCGTTGAGCCAGCCGCCCGGGTCGTGGAAGACGACGACCTCGCCGCGCTGCGGCTTGGAGCCGAACCACGGCGTCAGCTTGTCGACCAGCACCCGGTCTCCGCGCTGGAGGGTGTCCTGCATCGAGTCGGACGGGATCGAGAACGCCTGCACCAGGAACGTCTTGATCAACAGTGCGAGGAGCAGGGCGATGCCGATGAGGATCGGCAGTTCCTTCCAGAAGGCACGCGGCTTCTTGCCTTTGGTCACGCTGCCGATCGCCTCCTCGTCGGCCGCTGTGTCCGACTGCTTCGATAGGTCGGTCCGCGGCTGGCCCGGCGCGGACCCGCCTGACTGGGCCTGTGGCTGATGTACGGAACTCGCCGCCTGCGACGTGGACTCACCGCGCCCCGCCGGCTCTTCGGGCTCTTCGGTTCCGGACCGCGCGCCGACCGCCAAGTCCCCCACATCCACTCCTCACTCCGCGCTGTCGCCCGCCCGTCAACCGGTGCAGGCCCACCACTCCCATAACGAGCGGGAGTTCCGCAGGGGTCGGGAGTACGGTCAAACTGTCGGGTGACACCCTATGCGCTGCACCCGCCGCCGACGCCCTCGCACCCGGCGCGTCGTGCACCGCAGCGAAGATGTCCCGCTCTTCGAGGAACCGCCAGTGGCCGAACGGCCAGGCGATGACCACCGCGCGGCCGACGACGTTGTCCTCGGAAACGGTGCCGTGGTACGGCTCGTCCAAGTGGTACCGCGAATCCGCGGAGTTGGAGCGGTGATCCCCCATCACGAAGATCCGCCCGGTGGGGACGTTCACGGTGAACTTCAGCTCGGAGGGCGGGTTTCCGGGGTGCACATAGGGCTCGGTGAGCGGGGTGCCGTTGACGGTGACCCGGCCCTGCTTGTCGCAGCAACGGACGGTGTCGCCGCCGACCGCGATCACACGCTTGATGAGGTCCTGCTCGTTGGCGGACGGCAGCAGTCCGATGAAGGTCATGACGTCCTTGATCGGGCCGGGGTTGCCGGTGGGCTGGTTCTGCTCGCCCTTGAGCCAGCCGCCGGGGTCCTTGAAGACGACGACGTCGCCGCGGTGCGGCTTGGCGCCGAACCACGGGGTGAGCTTGTCGACCAGCACCCGGTCGCCGATCTTGATCGTCTGCTCCATGGAGCCGGACGGGATCACGAACGCCTGCACCAGGAACGTCTTCAGGACCAGCGCGATGGCCAGCGCCACCCCGATGAGGATCGGGATTTCCTTGAGGTAGGAGCGGCGTCTGCGGCGCTTGATGCGCTTGGCCTGCCGGCGTCGCTCGGCCCGCCCGCCGGTCGCCCGACGGGATCCCGGTGCCGCGCCGGCGATCTCCCCCTCGCCACCGGGCGCCCCGTTGGCCTCCGGGCCCGGCGCGACGGTGCTGCGCTCCCCGTGGCGGGGACGTCCGTGGCTACCCATGGGGGCCTGCCGGGGCCGGTATACGGGCGAAGGCCCCAGGGGTGTCGAGGGCGCGCCAGCGGCTGAACGGCCAGGTGATCAGGGCGGCGCGGCCGATGACCTTGTCCACCGGTATCGTGCCGCCGCCCGGTTCGCCGAGGTGGTCACGGGAGTCGCTGGAGCGGGCCCGGTGGTCGCCCATGACCCACAGCCGGCCCGGGGGCACCACGATGTCGAAGGGGACGGCGGAGGGCGCGTCCCCGGGATGGAGATACCCCTCGGTCACCGGCTCACCGTTCACATTGATCCGCCCCCGTTTGTCGCAGCAGGTCACCCGGTCCCCGCCGACGCCGATGACGCGCTTGACGTAGTCGGTGTCGTCGGACCGGGCCAGGCCCAGCGCCGCGCCCGCCGTGCGCAGCAGTCCCGTGACGGGATTCTCCCCCTGCTCCCTGTGAACGAAAGATCCCGTGCCGTCGAAGACGACGACGTCGCCGCGGTGCGGGGTGGCGCCGAACCGGTACGCCAGCTTGTTGACCAGGACCCGGTCACCGACCCGGAGGGTGTTCTCCATGGAGGTGCTGGGGATCAGGAACGGCTGCGCGACGAAGGTGCTGAGCAGGAACAGGAACGCCAGGCACAGCGCGAAGAGGGTGATCGGCCGGTGCCGCAGCTCACCGATACGGGCCCGGAAACGCGCGGAGCGCGACCGCCGCTCCGACCCCTGGGCGGGGTCGGGAGTGGGGTCGCGCTCCGTGAGCTGTGCGTCGGTGTCCATGAGGCCCAGAGCCTATCCGGCCGGGCCCGGACGCCGGTCGCGAGCGTGGCCTCGCGGTGCACCGGAGCTGGTCGTCGCCGCTCCGGTGCGGCGGGCTCAGCGCTCGCGCTTCTCCTTGATCTTGGCGGCCTTGCCGCGCAGCTCGCGGAGGTAGTACAGCTTGGCGCGGCGAACGTCACCGCGGGTGACGACCTCGATCTTCTCGACGATCGGGGTGTGCACCGGGAAGGTGCGCTCGACGCCGACCGAGAAGCTGACCTTGCGGACCGTGAAGGTCTCGCGCACGCCGGCGCCCTGGCGGCGGATGACAACGCCCTTGAACTGCTGCACACGAGAGCGGTTGCCCTCGATGACGCGGACGTGGACGTTGACGGTGTCACCCGGGCGGAAGGCCGGGATGTCGCTGCGCAGCGCCGCGGAGTCGACGGAGTCGAGGAGGTTCATGACCCACTGCTTTCTTCGCCAATGCCACAGGTCATCAGCGGAATGATCGGAAAGGTTGGTTCGCTGCCGGTCACCGGGCGGACGTCGTTCCCCCTGTGGCAGGGGCGCACGCCGGGCGCGGACAGCAGCGGCTCATTCTTCCACGGCCTGGTTCGTCCGCCCAAATCGGCCGTCCTCGCGCTCGGCCCAGCCCAATATGGAGAGCATCTCCCGGTCCTTCTTGTCGAAGGCGGCGGGGTCGGCGCGCTCGATCAGATCGGGGCGGTTGAGGTCGGTACGGCGGAACGCCTCGTCCCGGCGCCACCGGGCGATCTTGCCGTGATGGCCGCTGACCAGCACCTCCGGAATGGCGCGACCGCGCCACTCCGGGGGCTTGGTGTAGACGGGGCCCTCCAGGAGGTCGGCCATCGCCCCGGGGGCGAAGGAGTCGTCCTGGTGGGAGGCGGCGTTGCCGAGGACGCCAGGCAGCAGCCGGGCCACCGCCTCGACCATGACCAGCACCGGCGCCTCGCCGCCGGCCAGGACGTAGTCGCCGATGGAGACCTCGCGGACGTCCAGGCGGTCGCCGTACTCCTCGATGACGCGGCGGTCGATGCCCTCGTAGCGGGCCGGAGTGAACACCAGCCAGGGCTTGGCGGAGAGTTCGACGGCGAGCTGCTGGGTGAACGGGACGCCGCTGGGCGTCGGGACGACCAGGACCGGCTCGCCCTCGCCGGACGCCAGGATGTCGTCGAGCGCCTCGCCCCAGGGTTCGGGCTTCATGACCATGCCGGGGCCGCCACCGTAGGGGGTGTCGTCGACGGTGTGGTGCTTGTCGTGCGTGTACTCCCGCAGGTCGTGGATGCGCACGTCGAGTTGTCCGCGGGCGCGGGCCTTGCCGACCAGCGAGACGTTCAGCGGTTCGAGGTACTCGGGGAAGATCGTGACGACGTCGAGCCGCATCAGCTGTCCTCGCGGTTGGAGGCGATCTCGGCCTGGGCGTCGTCGAGGAGTCCCGGCGGCGGGTCGATGATCGCGCGCTGCTCCTCCAGGTCGATCTCGGGCACGATCTCGGCGACGAACGGGATCATCACCTCGCTGCCGTCGGGCCGCGCCACGATCAGCAGGTCCTGGTAGGGCAGGTGGGACACCTCGGTGATCCGGCCGACGGCGGTGCCGTCCCGGGTGACGACATCGAGGTCGATCAGCTGGTGGTCGTAGAACTCCTCGGGATCCTCGGGGAGTTCCTCGGGGTCCACCTCGGCGATCAGCAAGGTGTTGCGCAGCGCCTCGGCGGCGGTGCGGTCCGCGACACCGTCGAAGCGCAGCAGCAGCCGGCCGCTGTGGACCCGGCCGGTGGCGATGGTCAGCGGCCCGGCGGACGACGGGTCGGTGGCCAGGACGGCGCCCGGGGCGAGCCGGAGCTCCGGCTCGTCGGTGCGCACCTCTACGGTGACCTCGCCCTTGATGCCGTGGGCGCGGCCGATCCGGGCGACTACCAGCTGCACTGTTCTCCCCTTTGCGGCTAAACCGCCGCCGCTTTCGCGGATGTGGTCGAGGAACGCGGGGGTTCCCCCATTGATGGTGACGGTGGTGGATCCGATGCGGGTGACCGTGGATCCCATGGCGCCGTGATTCCACGGTGGCATACGAGCACGGGCCGGGGACGACCCGAAGGCCCTCCCCGGCCCGAGCCGGTGTTCAACTTGATCAGCGAACTTGGTCAACGTCGACAAGGTCGACGCGGATGCCCCGGCCGCCGATCGCGCCCACGACGGTCCGCAGTGCACGGGCGGTGCGGCCGTTGCGGCCGATCACCTTGCCGAGGTCGTCGGGGTGGACCCGGACCTCCAGCACCCGCCCGCGGCGCAGGGTGCGCGAGGCTACCTGCACGTCGTCGGGGTTGTCGACGATGCCCTTGACGAGGTGCTCAAGGGCCTCCTCAAGCACGCTCAGTCCTCGGTGGACTCGGAGGTGGACTCGGCCGCGGCCTCGTCCGCCTTCTTGTCGGCCTTCTTCGCCTTCGGGGTGATGGCCTCACCCTTCGGCTCGTCACCGGAAGCCTTGGCGGCGGCCTCGAAGAGGGCGCTCTTGTCGGCCTTCGGCTCGGCAACCTTCATCGGCGCCGGGGCCGGCAGGCCCTTGAACTTCTGCCAGTCGCCGGTGACCTTGAGGATGGCCATCACGGGCTCGGTCGGCTGGGCGCCGACGCTCAGCCAGTACTGCGCACGCTCCGAGTCGACCTCGATGCGGGAGGGGTTCTGCACCGGGTGGTACAGGCCGATCTCCTCGATGGCACGACCGTCCCGGCGGGTGCGGGAGTCGGCGACGACGATGCGGTAGTGAGGCGAACGGATCTTGCCCAGACGCTTCAGCTTGATCTTGACTGCCACTGGAGTGGGGTCTCCTGGTCTTGACGTGGTGGGGCACAACGAGATGCCACGTGGGGTTGCGGTACTCGGGGCCCCGATGGACGCGTCAGTCGGAGGAGAGAGGGGTCCTATGCGACTGTCGAGTACAGCTGGCAATTGTGCCACACGCCCGGAGGTCAGCCGACCGCGGCCACCTCGGGGATGCGGAAGGGCTTACCGCAGCCACCGCAGACGATCGGCGCCTGGGCCAACACGGACGGAACGACCCGGACATTGCGCCCGCAGTCGCAGACAGCCTTGACGCGGACGCCGCCCCCGGAGGAGCCGTGCCGGGCGGCCGGCCCGCGGAAGCTGCGGGCGGTGTCGGTGGCGGTGGCGGCGCTGTGGGCCTTGAGGGCTCTGGCGAGCCGCTCGATGGTGGGGCGATAGCGGCGTCTGGCCTCGGGGTTGAGCGTGACCAGCGAGAAGCCGCTGCTGGGATGCGGCTCGTCGGTGTGGTCCAGCCCCAACTCCTCGGCGATCGCCAGGAACCTGCGGTTGTGATAGCGGCCTGCCCGGGAGGTGTCGCGGATGCCGCGGGCGGCGGCGATGCCGTGGACTGCCTCGTGGAGCAGCCGTTCAAAGGAGAGCTCGGCGCCACAGGCGGACGAGGACTCTCCGATCAGGGATTCGGGCGCGGCCAGGTCCGGCAGCTCGGGGTGGTGCCGTTGAATGTCGGCCCAGGCGAGCGCCAGCTCGGCGGCGAGAACAGGCGGTGTCGTGCTCACGTCGTGACAACGAGCCGGAGTCGTCCGGTGTTCCGATTCCGGGGCATCCCAAATAATTTGCACGTACCGGTCAGTTTCTGGGCAGGAGGCGTGGCCCGTGCGCGGTACGCCGATCTGCACAGAAGGCGCCCTGCGGGTGGCAAGCCGGTACGTAGGGCGCGTACCCTCGCGTACTCCACATGGCGTACGCCGATCGCACCTCGGGACCGGAGCCCGCACCGATGTTACCGACGGTACGAAATGCCGTGGGAGCCGGTCCGTCTCCTCCACGGTAGGGCCGCGGTATCCGTCGCCCCGAGGCGGGTCCGGCGGGCGGGGCCGGCGCGCGAACGGCGCTGCCGTGGCGGGACCGCGGGCCTCGGGGCACCCTGGAACGGCGCTCCGGGAGTGCACGGCCCGGCGCACGCAGGGGCGCGCGGGAGCCAATCCCCGGCGCACCCCCTGGACGCCCGGTCGGTTGCGCAGTTGTCTGGTTCGCAGGGGGCGCAACGCTCGGAAACACGGGGGCGGACGGTACTGATCAGCTTCGGGTTCTCGGCGAATAGGGGCGCTATCGATGTCACCCACGCTCGTGCGGCACCAGCTTGCGAACACCGGGTACCTCCCCAGCACCGGCCCGGCCGCGCCGGCCGGCACCCGCGCCCGCGCCCGTGACTGGGCGGAGATCCAGGAACGGATGCTGGTCCCCCTGTACGAGGCCGCGTACGACCGGCTGGGCATCGGGCCCGGCACCCGGCTGCTGGGGCTGGGCTGCGGTTCCGGGCTGGCCCTGCTGCTCGCGGCGGCGCGCGGGGCGCAGGTCAGCGGCGTCGACGCGGACGAGTGCCGGCTGGAGCTCGCGCGCGAGCGGCTCACGCCGGACGGAATGCCGGAGGTCACCCGGCTGGTCAGCGGCGGGCTGGCGGACGCCGCGCCGACGGACGCGGCGTTCACCGTGATCACGGCGTTCCATCCGGTGGGCTGCGGCGGGGCGCAGGAGGTGGCCGGGGCGCTGACCGCGGCGGCGGCGATGGCCGAGCGCGGCAGCGCGGTGGTGCTGGGCGGCTGGGGCCCGGTGGAGCGGTGCGCGGCGGCCGGGGTGCTGGGTGTGGCGCGGCGGCTGACCGAACCCGCGGCGGGCCTGGGCGCCGGCTGGCGGCCGGCCGGGCGGGACGACCTGGAGGAACTGGCGGGCCGGGCGGGGCTGCGGCCCGACGGATCGGGCCGGGTGGCCTGCCCGTTCGGGTACGCGGACATGACGAGCGCGGTGCGCGGGATGCTGTCGACCGGGCTGTTCGACGCGGCGCTGGAGGCGGCCGGGCCGCGTCAGGTGGAGAAGGAGCTGACCGAAGCGCTCCAGTCGTACCAGCGGGCGGACGGGACGGTCTGGATGGCGAACGTCTTCCGGTATCTGATCGCGCGCACCCGTTAGACGGGACCCAGGAGCGCAACGACGAGCCCCCGACCGCCGAGAGGTGGCCGGGGGCTCGCTTCAGTTCCGTCGCGTCACTTCATGAACTTCTTGAACTCTTCCGGGAGTTCGAAGTTCTGCGGGTCCTGGTCGCCCTGCGGCAGGCCGAGCGGGTTGCCGGCCGCGGCCGCCTCGCGGCGCGCCGCCGCGGCCTCCTCGTCGGCCTTGCGCTTCATCGGGTTACCGCTCTTGCGCTTGCCCTTGGCCTGCTTGATCTGCTTCTTCTTCCGGGCGGCGCCGCCACCCATGCCCGGCATGCCCGGCATCCCGGGCATCCCGCCGCCCTGCGCCATCCGCGACATCATCTTGCGGGCCTCGAAGAACCGCTCGATGAGGTTCTTGACCATGCTGACGTCGACGCCGGAACCCCGGGCGATACGGGCCCGGCGGGACCCGTTGATGATGGTCGGGTCCTGGCGCTCGGTCGGCGTCATCGACTTGATGATCGCGGCGGTGCGGTCGACCTCGCGCTCGTCAAGGTTGTTGATCTGGTCCTTCATCTGCGCCATGCCGGGCAGCATGCCGAGCAGCTTGGAGATCGAGCCCATCTTCCGGACCTGCTCCATCTGGGCCAGGAAGTCGTCGAGGGTGAACTCCTTGGGGCCCTTCGCCAGCTTGGCCGCCATCTTCTCGGCCTCTTGCTGGCTGAAGGTCTGCTCGGCCTTCTCGATGAGCGAGAGCATGTCGCCCATGCCGAGGATGCGGGACGCCATGCGGTCCGGGTGGAACGCGTCGAAGTCGTCCAGCTTCTCGCCGTTGGAGGCGAACATGATCTGCTTGCCGGTGACGTGCGCGATGGAGAGCGCGGCACCACCGCGGGCGTCGCCGTCCAGCTTGGAGAGCACCACGCCGTCGAAACCGACGCCGTCGCGGAACGCCTCGGCGGTGTTGACCGCGTCCTGACCGATCATCGCGTCGACGACGAAGAGGACCTCGTCCGGGCTGACCGCGTCCCGGATGTCCGCGGCCTGCTGCATCATCTCGGCGTCGATACCGAGGCGGCCGGCGGTGTCGACGATGACCACGTCGTACTGCTTGCCGCGGGCGTGCTCGATGGAGTCCTTGGCGACCTGGACCGGATCGCCGACGCCGTTGCCCGGCTCGGGACCGTAGAAGGCGACGCCGGCGCGCTCGGAGACGACCTGGAGCTGGTTGACGGCGTTGGGGCGCTGGAGGTCGCAGGCGACCAGCAGCGGCGAGTGGCCCTGGGTCTTGAGCCAGCGGCCGAGCTTGCCGGCGAGGGTGGTCTTACCGGCGCCCTGGAGGCCGGCGAGCATGATCACCGTCGGGGGCTGCTTGGCCAGCCGGAGGCGCCGGGTCTCGCCGCCGAGGATGCCGACGAGCTCCTCGTTGACGATCTTGATGACCTGCTGGGCCGGGTTCAGCGCCTGGCTGACCTCGGCGCCCAGCGCGCGCTCCTTGACCTGCTTGATGAAGGCCCGGACGACCGGCAGCGCGACGTCCGCTTCCAGCAGGGCGATCCGGATCTCGCGCGCGGTGGCATCGATGTCCGCCTCGCTCAGGCGGCCCTTGCCCCGGAGGTTTTTGAAAGTACTCGCCAAGCGGTCGGAAAGCGTATCGAACACGGCGGTCGTCGATCCTCGGGGTCGGGGGCTAAGGTCCAGTCGGGTTCTAGGGTATCCGGCCGTGCAAGCGATCCCGTCCCTGCCCGAGGGGAGCGGTTTCCGTAGGGGGCGGGCGAACGGATCCCGTAGGGGTCAGCGGCGCCCCTTGCGGGCCACAACGCGGGGGCGACGGAGGGTATTCCCGGGAGCACGTTACGCGGTCGAGTCATCGGGTCCTGGAGAGCGGGCGGTGAGCCTCGAAAGGCGGGAGCCGAGCACCCCGGAGGGCGGGGGCTGGGTCCCGGAGAGGGACGGTCGGCATCTAATTGGCCTCTAGGGGACGGGAGTTGGGCCCCGGAAGGGCAGCACTCCGGGCCTTGGAGGGCGGGGGCTGAGCCCTGGAGGGCAGGGGGCGAGCCCTGGAGGAAAGTGATCGGCCCCTGGGGGCGGTGTGGGGGCGGTGTCCGGGCGCGAGACAACGGAGCCCGGCCTCTGGAGACGAGACGGTCGGGCTCTGAGGGGCGCGGGTTGGGCACCGGCGAGAGGGCACTCCGGTTCTTAGAGGGGCGGGGCCGGCCCTGAGACGGCGAGGGTCGGACCCCTGGGGCAACAACGCTCGCCGGAGACGGGAGAGCGGGAGCCCGGCCCTGAGGAGAGAGGCGAGACGGTCAGACTCCAGGGAACGGCGGCGGGCCCCAGCGAGGCAGCGCTCCGGGCCCTCGGAGGCAGGGGCGAGCCCTGGAGGGTGGTGCTCCGGGCCCCGTTGGAGAGCGGTAGGCGGGCGGGCGACTGGGGGCAGTGCCTGCGCCCGAAGGGGCGGGAACTGAGGCTTGGGGAGCGGTAGTTGACCCCTAGGGGGCAGGGGGTGGGGACTGGAGGGCGGACTCCACGGTCTGGGCGACCTTGGTGGCCGTGGGGTCGGTGAGCGGGGTGCCGTCGGGGTCGGTGACGTAGAAGGCGTCGACCGCGTTGGCGCCGAGGGTGCTGATGTGGGCGCTGCGCACGCTGACGCCGGCCGCGTCCAGGGCCCGGCCGATCCGGTGCAGCAGCCCGTGCGCGTCCTGGGCGCGGACCTCGATGACGGTGGCGGTGCGGGAGCTGCCGGCGGCGACGGTGACGCTCGGCGGCGGGGCTAGGGCGGCGCGGGAGCGGCGGGCGTAGGCGCGTTCGCGCTCGGCGAGGCGGGCGGGGATGTCCAGGGAGCCGTCGAGGGCCCGGACGAGGTCGACGCGGAGCCGGGCGGCCTCGGGCAGCGAGCCGTACTCGGCCGCCACCCGCCAGCTCAGCAGCAGCACCGGGCCGCAGCCGAGGGGGTCGAGGGTGCGCAGGTCGGCGGAGCGGACGGTGAGGCGGTGCAGGGCCAGCACGCCGGCGGAGGCGGGGAGCACGCCGGGCGGAACGGCCGTCGCGGAGGGCTGGCCGGGCAACGGGCGGGCGGGGACGGCGATGAGGAGTTCCACGCCGACCGGTTCCGGGCCGGTCGCGCCCGGGGCGTCGGCGGCGTCCGGCGGCCCGCCCTCGGGGCGGGTGCGCAGGGTCAGCTCCGGGCCGCCGGTGCGCTGCGCCTCGATGGCCAGGCGTTCCTGTTCGGCGGTGGGGGCGTCGGTGTCGCGCGGGTCCGGCGCGGGGGCGCCGGCGAGCCGGTCGGCGACGCGTCGGACGAGGCCGGCGACGAGCCCGGCGCGCCAGGAGCTCCAGGCCGCCGGCCCGGTGGCGAGCGCGTCGGCCTCGGTGAGGGCGTGCAGCAGTTCCAGGGTGCCGGGGCTGCCGACGGCCTCGGCGACCGCGTCGACGGTCTCCGGGTCGTCCAGGTCGCGCCGGGTGGCGGTCTCGACGAGCAGCAGGTGGTGGCGGACCAGGGCGGCGATCACCGCGGTGTCGCCGGGGCCGAAGCCGAGCCGGGTGGCCATGTCGCGGGCGATGGTCTCGCCGGCCACCGCGTGGTCGCCGGGCCAGCCCTTGCCGATGTCGTGCAGCAGTGCGGCGACCAGGAGGAGGTCGGGGCGGTGCACCCGGCGGGTCAGCGCGGCGGCCCGGACCGCGGTCTCGATCAAGTGGCGGTCCACGGTCCAGGTGTGCACGGGGTTGCGCTGGGGGCGGCAGCGGACCCGCTCCCAGTCGGGCAGCAGACCGGCGATGACGCCCTCGGCCTCCAGGGCCTCCCATACGGGCACGGTGGGCGCGCCGGCGCCGAGGAGGGTGACCAGTTGTTCCCGGGCCTCGGCGGGCCAGGGCACCGGCAGCGGCGCGCCGGCCTGGGCGGCGGTGCAGCGGCGGATGGCGTGGGTGGCCAGCGGGAGCCCGGCCTGGGCGGCGGCGGCCGCGGCGCGCAGCAGCAGCACCGGGTCGCGTTCGGGGCGGGCGGTGCGGGCCAGTACCGCCTCGCCGTCGAGTTCGACGACGCCGTCGGCGAGCGGCGAGCGTTCGCCGCGGGCGCCGCCGCGGCCGGCCAACAGCCCGCGCAGCGCCGGTTTGACGGACCGGGCACGCAGCACCCGGCCGACCTCGCGCCAGGTGACGTCGGCGGCGTAGGCGATGGTGCGGGCGGATTCGTAGGTGCGGCGGAGCAGGGCGTCCGCGTCGAGCAGGCCGAGGGCGCCGGCGACCTGGTCCTGGTCCTGGAGGGAGAGGCGGTCGGTGGCGCGCCCGGTGGTGCGGTGCAGGGCGTCCCGGGTATCCAGGAGCGCGGTGCGGGCGGCCTCCAGTCCGTCGCGGGGGGCGTCGGCGAGCCAGGAGGCGGCGATGGCCCGTAGGGCGGTGGCGTCGCGCAGGCCGCCGTGGGCCTCCTTGAGGTCGGGTTCGAGGAGGTACTGGAGCTCGCCGTGGCGGGCGGCGCGCTCGCGGCAGAGCTCGCGGAGCTCCGGCAGTCGTCGGGGGGCGCTCTCGCGCCAGTCGGCGTAGGCGGCGGTGCGGACCGCGGCGGTCAGTTCGGGGTCGCCGGCGAGGTGGCGGGCGTCGAGCAGGCCGAGTTGCACCTTGAGGTCGTCGCGGGCCGCGCGGCGGGCCTCGGCGGGGGTGCGGACGGAGTGGTCGAGGTCCAGGCCGAGGTCCCATACGGGGTACCAGAGGCGGTCGGCGAGGGCGGCGAGGTCGGCGGTGGCGGCCCGGCCGTCGTGCAGCAGCACCAGGTCGAGGTCGCTGCGCGGGGAGAGTTCGCCGCGGCCGTAGCCGCCGACGGCGACCAGTGCGGTGCCGGTGGCGGCCGCGTCGTGGCCCGTAGGGGCGAGCGCGCCGGCCAGGAGGGCGGCGAGCCAGTCGTCGGTGAGGTGGGCCAGGGTGGCCCGGCGGTCGGGTCCTGTGGGGGTGTCGTCCTGGAGGAGCCGCAGCCGGGCGGCGGGGTAGTCGCCGCCCGGGCGGGCGGTGGCGGCGGGGTCTGCGGTCTCGACGCGCTCGATCAACTCGGTTTCTCCTCGGTCGTGTTGTCCCCCGCGGCACTCCGGTCGTCCCCCGCCGCCCGCCTCCGGCGGCTCACAGCGCGTCGGGTCCGCGCTCCCCGGTCCGCACCCGTACGGCCTCCTCGACGGGCACGCTCCACACCTTCCCGTCGCCGATCTTGCCGGTGCGGGCGGCCTTGACGACGACCTCCACCAACTCCTCGGCCTCCGCGTCCTCGACGAGCACCTCGATGCGGATCTTGGGCACCAGGTCGACGGTGTACTCGGCGCCCCGGTACACCTCGGTGTGCCCGCGCTGTCGTCCGTAGCCGCTGGCCTCCGTGACGGTCAGGCCGTGCACCCCGAACGCCTGGAGGGCGTCCTTCACTTCGTCGAGCCGGTGCGGCTTGATTACTGCCGTGATGAGCTTCACGCGTCCACCTTCTTGGTCGGGGCTTCGCCCAGTGCCGTGGTCCTGCGGGCCGTGGTGCCGCCGCCCGCGCCGGCGAAGTCGTAGGCGGTCTCGGCGTGTGCGGCCTGGTCGACGCCGGTGATCTCCTCGTCCTCGCCGACCCGGAAGCCCATCACCAGGTCGACGGCCTTGGCAAGGACGTAGGAGACGACCAGCGAGTACAGCAGGACGCAGACCACGCCGACGGTCTGCTTGCCGAGTTGGGCGAAGCCGCCCCCGTAGAGGAGGCCCTTGGCCTGGCTCTGCACGCCGCCGGTGGCGAACACTCCGACCAGCAGCGAGCCGACGATGCCGCCGACGAGGTGGACGCCGATCACGTCGAGGGAATCGTCGTATCCGAAGCGGTACTTGAGGCCGACGGCCATCGCGCACAGCACCCCGGCGATCACGCCGAGCGCGATCGCGCCGAGCGGGCTGACCGCGCCGCACGCGGGGGTGATGGCCACCAGGCCGGCGACCGCGCCGGAGGCCGCTCCGAGGGTGGTGAACGAGCCGTGCCGGAGCTTTTCGTAGCCGAGCCAGCCGAGCATCGCGGCGCCGGTGGCGACCTGGGTGTTGACGAAGGCGACCGCGGCGACGCCGTCGTCGTTGTTGAGCCAGGAGCCGGCGTTGAAGCCGAACCAGCCGAACCACAGCAGGCCGGCGCCGAGCATCACCAGCGGCAGGCTGTGCGGCCGCATCGGGTCCTTCTTGAAGCCGATGCGCTTGCCGACGACGAGGATCACGCCGAGCGCCGCGGCGCCGGCGTTGATGTGCACGGCGGTGCCGCCGGCGAAGTCGATGACGCCCAGTTTGAACAGCCAGCCGCCGTCGGCCCACACCCAGTGCGCGACCGGGAAGTAGACGACGGTGACCCACAGGGCGATGAAGAGCGCCCAGGCGGTGAACTTCACCCGGTCGGCGAGGGCGCCGCTGATCAGCGCGGGGGTGAGCACCGCGAACATCAGCTGGAAGACGGCGAAGACGTAGATCGGGATGGTGCTGGTGCCCCACAGCTGGGTCAGGCCGATGTGGCCGAGGCCGGCGAAGTCGCCGTTCCAGCCGATGACGCCGCCGGCGTCGGTGCCGAAGGCCAGCCCGAAGCCGTAGAGCACCCACAGGAGGGTGACGATGCCGAGGCTGATGAAGCTCATCATCAGCATGTTCAGCACGCTCTTGACCCGGACCATGCCGCCGTAGAAGAAGGCCAGGCCGGGGGTCATCAGCATCACCAGGGCGGAGCAGATGAGCATGAACCCGGTGTTGGCGGGGCTGAGCGTGGCCTTTTCCGCCAGGCCGTCTGCGAGCGAAAGGATGCCTGGGGGCATCGGCGTCTCCTCGTCGTCGATGCGGCCCGTGCGGGTGGTGGGGGTGGGCCGGCTTCGCGATGAGGGTGTCGCGGCGCCGTTTCGGCCAAACATTGTCGGTGTTTCACCGGGGTGACGAAGTGGTCCGCCGTGTTACGCCCCGATGAACTCCCCGTTCACCGCGGGCGGTCGGCTCAGCCGGCGACGGCGGTCTCCGGGAGCTGCCGGCAGAGCTCGTCGCTGAGCTCGACGACCTCGCCGACGGTGCCGAATTCCCGCAGGGCGGTGTCCACCGTCTTGCGCAGCCGGTTGTTGACCCGCTCGGAGCGGACCTGCCGGGCGAACGGTATCGCCTGCTGGGCCATCTCGGCGCACCGCTCCGGCTCCTTCTGGAGCAGGTGGACGGTGGCCATGCCGATGAGGTTGAGCGCGTAGGAGCGCTGGTGCTCGGGGTCCTTGGCGAACAGCTCGACGGCGCGCCGCATGACCGGCTCGGCGAGCGAGGCGTAGGTGGGGCTGCGGCCGGCGACGTAGGCGAGGTCGCGGTAGGAGTGGGCGTTCTCGGCGTTGAGTTCGGCCTCGGAGAAGAAGCGGATCCAGTCCGGATCGGGTTCGTCTGCGGTGATGTCGGAGAAGGTGTCCTCGGCCATCCGCACCGCGCGCTTGACCTTGCTGGGCTGGCCCATGCCGGCGTAGGCCCGGGCCTCCATCGCATACAACATCGCCTGGGTGCGGGGGGTGGCGGTCTCCCGGCTGCCGTACTGGGCGAGGTGGACGAGCTCCAGCGCGTCGTCGGGCCGGCCGAGGTGGATCATCTGCCGGCTCATGTTGGAGAGGATGTACGAGCCGAGCGGGCGGTCGCCGGCCTCCTTGGAGGCGTGCAGCGCGAGGACGAAGTACTTCTGGGCGGTGGGCTGGAGGCCGACGTCGTAGCTCATCCAGCCGGCCAGCTCGGCGAGTTCGGCGGCGACCTTGAACAACCGCCGGGCGATTTCGGGCGGCTGGGGCTCCTGGAGCAGGTCGGTGACCTCGTGGAGCTGGCCGACCACCGCCTTGCGCCGCAGGCCGCCGCCGCACTGCGCGTCCCACTGCCGGAACATCGCGGTGGTCGCCTCCAGCAGCTCCAGCTCGGGGCGGGAGAGCCGGGCCGGGCGGCGGGGCCGCTCGGTGTGCGCACCGGGCTCGCCCGGGGCGGCGGGCACCGGCACCAGCCAGCGCTGCATCGGCTCGATCAGGGAGGGGCCGGCGGCGAGCGCGAGCGAGGTGCCCAGGAAGCCGCGGCGCGCCAGCATCAGGTCGCTGCGGGTGAACTCGCTGATGAGGTTGACGGTTTGGGGCCCGGCCCAGGGGAGGTCCACGCCGGAGACGGAGGGCGACTGGTGCGCGGAGCGCAGCCCCAGCTCCTCGATGCCGACCACACAGCCGAAGCGTTCGGAGAAGAGTTCGGAGAGGATCCGCGGGATGGGTTCCCGGGGTTGCTCGCCGTCGAGCCAACGGCGCACGCGGGAGGTGTCGGTGCTGATGTGGTGGGCGCCCATCTGGCGCGCTCGACGGTTCACCTGCCGCGCCAACTCGCCCTTGGACCAGCCACTGCGCAGGAACCACGACCCCAACTGCGCGTTGGGACGCTTGACGGCGTCGGTGCCGTCCGTGCTGGTGGAGCCGGCGGTGCCGTCCGTGCCGCCCACAGGAACGCCCCCATTCCGATAGCGCTTGTCCGCGAACCACCCACAGGATGCCGCCTGTTGCGGCCCCTGTTCCGCGGTACATCTACCCGACCGCGGAATCCGGCCACACCTGCGACCTTCGCCCCTCACGCGTTGCCACGGGCATACGCGTACGAATGTTGCCCTGCGGGTTCGTGCACCGAAAGTAATCCTACGATCACGCCCGTCGGGAGGGCGATTGCAGAAACGCCACCATTCGCCACCCCTTTGAATGAACTCCCCGGCCCCCTCTCGCGATTGACTTGACACAGGTCGTCCGGGCGCGGGCGGAGCGGTGCACGCGAGGGCGTGCGGACCGAGCCGCGCCACCCGGCGCGTGACGGCACACCACCGGCACCGCAATGCGCCGACGGAGCGTGAACAGCAGCGTGAAGAACCGTCTCCTCGTCAACTCGCCGACTCGTCACCACTTACCAGCACCACCCGTTGGAGGGGGAATGGGTTTCACGATCGGCGGCATCCGGGACCTCCGTTCCGGCTCGCGCCGTCGCGTCCGCTCCGCCGAAGGCACCGCGGCGGCGGAGTACACCGGACTGTGGGGCTGGGACGTCGTCCCCGGGGCGCGCGCGGTGCGGGCCGGCGGCCGGACGGTGTGCTCGTGCGGGGCCGCCAACTGCCCCTCCCCGGGCGCCCATCCGCTCTCCTTCGCCCGCGGGGTGCCGGCCGGCGCCACGCTGGAGAAGGCGGTCGCCGCCTGGGCGGAGACGCCGGGCGCCGCGGTGCTGCTCCCGGTGGGCCGGTCCTTCGACGTCCTGGACGTGCCACAGGAGGCGGGCCGGGGCGCGCTGGTGCGGCTGGAGCGGATGGGGCTGCCGCTGGGGCCGGTGGCCGCCACGCCCACCGGGCGCGCGCTGTTCTTCGTCGCCCCGGGGGCGGCCGAGGAACTGCCCGATCTGCTCTACCGCATGGGGTGGGACGACGCGGATCTGGATCTGCGCCCGTTGGGCCCCGGCGACCACGTCACCGCGCCGCCGTCCGACCTCGGCGGCCGGGGGCCGATGCGTTGGCTGCGCCCGCCGGTCCTGGACACCGCCGGCTGCCCGCCGCAGGCCCGGCTGCTGCTGGGCGCGCTGGCGTATGTGTGCAACCGGGCGTCGGGCGGCCGGGCGGCCGCCGGTGCGGTGGTGTCCGGCCTGCCGGGGCGCTGAGCGGGGGCGCGTCGTGGCGGTACGGGGCGCGCGGCGGGCGGGCCCGGCCTGCGCCGCCCTCTCCCGCGCCGCGCGGCCGCATTGGCCGGATGTGATCGCCGACGTCAGCCGCCCGCCGCTTGGCTTGATCCGAACGCTCGGTGCGGGGCTCCCGTTGGCCCGGGCCCCGATGTCCTACGGGAACGGCGGCGGCCCCCGGTACCCGTCGTCCACGGGTACCGGGGGCCGCCGCCGTCGCGCCGTGTCGCCGTCAGTCGATCAGCGCGTCCACGAACGCCTCGGGCTCGAACGGCGCCAGGTCGTCCGGGCCCTCGCCCAGGCCGACCAGCTTGACCGGGACGCCCAGTTCGCGCTGGACGGCGATGATGATGCCGCCCTTGGCGGTGCCGTCCAGCTTGGTGAGCACCACACCGGTGATGTCCACGACCTCGGCGAAGACCCGCGCCTGGACGAGGCCGTTCTGGCCGGTGGTGGCGTCCAGGACGAGCAGCACCTCGCCGACCGGGCCGTGCTTCTCGACGACCCGCTTGACCTTGCCGAGCTCGTCCATCAGCCCGGTCTTGGTGTGCAGCCGGCCGGCGGTGTCGATCAGCACGACATCGGCGGACTCGGCGATGCCCTCCTTGACGGCATCGAAGGCGATCGACGCCGGGTCGCCGCCCTCGGGACCGCGGACCGTACGGGCGCCGACCCGCTCGCCCCAGGTCTGGAGCTGGTCGGCGGCGGCGGCGCGGAAGGTGTCGGCCGCGCCGAGCACCACGGACTTGCCGTCGGCCACCAGGACGCGGGCCAGCTTGCCGGTGGTGGTGGTCTTGCCGGTGCCGTTGACGCCGACGACCATCACCACGCCGGGGATCTCGTCGCCGCCGTTGCCGACGGCGCCGTCGGTGTGCACGGAGCGGTCGACGTCGGTGCCGATGAGGGTGAGCAGCTCCTCGCGGAGCAGCTTGCGGAGCTCCTCGGGGCTGCGGGTGCCCAGGACCTTGACCCGCTCGCGGAGCCGCTCGACCAGTTCCTGGGTGGGGGTGACGCCGACGTCGGCGGTGAGGAGGGTGTCCTCGATCTCCTCCCAGGTGTCCTCGTCGAGGTGTTCCCTCGACAGCAGGGTCAACAGGCCCTTGCCGAGGGTGTTCTGGGAGCGGGCGAGCCGGGCGCGCAGCCGCACCAGGCGGCCGGCGGTCGGCTCGGGGACCTCGACGGCGGGGGCGGCAGGCGCCTCCGGCTCGGCGGGCGGCGCCTCGGCCTCGGCCACGGGGGCCTCGGCCGTGGGCAACTCGACTTCTTCGATGGTGCGACGTTCCTCGTCGCGGGGGGTCTCGGCCTCCTCGCCGACCTGCGGTTCGACGGGGGGCGCGGTGACGGAGGGCTTGGGGGCGGCCGGCGGCGGCAGCTTCTTCTTGCGGCCGGTGACGACCAGCCCGCTGATCGCGCCGAGCACGACCACGGCGATGACTACGGCAAGGATGACGGTTTCCATAACCCCTCCAGTATCAGCCACACCCCGCCGCGGATAGCCGCACGCGCCCGGGGGCCCGTCCCGGTTGCCGGCGGGGTTCCCTCAACTCCCGCGCGCCCTGGGTGATCCCGGTCGGGAACTGGCCTCAGGACTCCCTGCGTTCCCCGGTGCGCCAGCGCTCCAGGGTGGGGTCCCGGTCGGATTCGTACATCCCCGATCCCCGGCAGTGGCGGCACTCGCCGGCCCGCTGGACGGTCTCGTACGGGCCGCGGAACGGGTCGACGCCGGGGGCGTAGGCCAGGGCCTGGGACACATAGCCGGTGCCCTGGCACCACTGGCATGTCTTGGCGGGCACATCGGCCTCCTGGGCGGGTTCGCTGTCGTTCATTGAGTTCACCTTGCACCAATTCCGTCGCGCCATGCCCCGAGGGGCGGGATCCCGCCGCCCGATGACAGCGCACCCGCGCTCAAACGAGACGTACGTCTCTCCGACGGGCCCCGGGCAGGGGCCGGGAGCCGGCCGGCGCCGGGCGAAGGCAGCGGTCAGGGCGTCCCCTGCGTCTCGTATGTCCTGATCACGGGGGTGTGACTGGATTCATCGACAGCCACCGCGCCCCCGTGCGATCGTCAAGGAGTCCAAGCGGACGGATCGAAAGAACTTGGAACAAAGTACGATGGTCGACGGCTGAGCAACGCGCGTAGAGTCCTGGCAACCACTTTTCTGGCCAGGCACCACAGCCGCTGCCTGCACCTCCTCTCCCGGGGGTGCCACCCAGACCCCCGCACGGAGACAGCTGCACCCATGGGCACCAGCACCACGTCTGCATCCACGTCCACTTCCGACGCCGACGGCGCCGTTGAGACCCGCGGCATCGAGCCCGTTCCGGATCACGAACGCCGGGGGCGGGTCCGGGAGCTCTTCCCGACCTGGGTGGCGGCCAACATCAGCGTGCTGCTGCTCACCATGGGCGCCTCCCTGGTGATCAACAACGCCCTGAACTTCTGGCAGGTGCTGATCGTCGCCGCGATCGCCGCGACGATCTCCTTCGGGATCGTCGGCCTGCTGTCGGTCTCCGGGAAGTGGGGCGGCGCGCCGGGCGCGATGCTCTCCCGGGCCGCCTTCGGCGTACGCGGCAACTACTTCCCCGGCGCGATCCTCTGGGTCGCCCGCTTCGGCTGGGAGACGATCAACGCGGTCAGCGGCGCCTACGCGATCCTGACCGTGCTCCGCCTGGTGTTCGGCATCCAGACCAACAACGTCCTGGTCGTGGTGACCCTGTTGGGCTTCGTCGCCTGCACCTTCCTGATCAGCGGGATGGGCCGCAAGGCGCTCAACGTCTGCAACAAGTACTCCACGTACCTCTTCAGCCTCATCAGCGTCGTCGTCCTGATCTACCTGATCGTCGAGATGCCGTGGGGGGCGATCTTCGCCAAGTCGCCGGGCAGCGGCGCGATGATGATCGCGGGCATCGGCACCATCGCGGCCGGCGGCATCAGTTGGGTGCCCACCGGCCCGGACTTCGCGCGCTACCTGCCGCACTCCGCCTCCGGCAAGAAGATCGTCGGCACCACCGTCTCGGGCGCGGCCCTGGTACTGGTCCCGATGGTGGTCATGGGCGGCGTGATGGCTGTCTCCAAGCCGGAGTTGGCCAACCAGAACACCGACCCGATGTCCTTCCTGGGCCAGGTGCTCCCGTCGGCCATCGCGATCCCGTACCTGATCACCGCGCTGATCGGCATGATGCTGATCAACAGCCTGTCGATGTACTCCGCTGGCTTCACCGCGCAGACCATGGGCGTCAAGCTGCCGCGCGCCCTGGCGGTCAGCATCAACGCCGCGATCAGCCTGATCGGCGGGCTGTTCATGATGCTGGTGGCCAAGGACTTCGTGGGCCAGTTCATCGCCTTCCTGACGCTGCTCGCGGTCTCCTTCTCCGCCTGGATCGGCGTCTACGGCATCGACATGGCCCGCCGCCGCAAGAAGGCGGTCCGCTACCACGCGCCGAGCCTGATGAACATCGACCGCACCAGCCGCTACTGGTACAAGGGCGGCTTCTGCTGGCAGGCCATGACGGCCTGGGGCGTCGCCCTGCTGGCCGGCCTGTCGTTCACCAAGGTCCAGTGGTTCACCGGCCCGCTGGCCGACACCTGGATCGGCCAGAACGGCCTGGGCTGGGCGGCCACCATCCTGATCGCCGCGGTGGTCTTCGCGGCGCTGCCGGCCGCCCGCGAGAACGTCACCCCGGAGGCGGCCCCCGCCGCGGACGCCGACGAGGAGCGGCCGGCCGTCGAGGTCGGCTGACCGGCGGCCGGATACCGCCCCTCCCCCTGGCGAACTGACGTATCGTCAGTTACGGTCCCCTTCGCCACCTGCTCTGGCGAAGGGGACCCGTCATGTCCGCCGGTTCTGCCGCACCCACCACGGTCCTGCGCTTCAACCTCGCCGGCCCACCGGCCGCGCCGGGCGACCTCCGTGCCCGCTATCGGGCCGCCGTCGAGATGGCCCGGTACGCCGACGACCACGGCCTGACCATGGTCCAGACCGAGGAGCACCACGCCACCGACAACGGCTGGATGCCGGCCCCGCTCGCCTTCGCGGGCGCCGTCCTCGGCGCCACCCGCCGGATCGGCGTCACCATCTCGGCCCTGCTCACGCCGCTGCACGACCCGCTGCGGCTGGCCGAGGACCTCGCCGTGCTCGACCTGCTCGGCGGCGGCCGGCTGATCACCGTCGCCGGCCTCGGCTACCGGCCCGAGGAGTACGCGGCGCACGGCAAGGAGTGGCGCGAGCGCGGCGCCCTTCAAGACGAGGTGCTCCGGGCGCTGTTGGACGCCTGGACCGGCGAACCGTTCCGCTACCGGGGGCGCACCGTCCAGGTCACCCCGCGCCCGTTTTCCCGACCCCACCCGCCACTGCTCATCGGGGGCGCCTCGCGGCCCGCGGCCCGACGGGCGGCCCGCCTGGGGCTGCCGCTCTTCCCCAGCGCCCATCTGCCGGAGCTGGAGCGCTACTACCACGAGCAGTGCGCCGCGGCCGGCACGACCGGCTGGGTGCTCCAACCACCGCCGCGCACCTGCCTGTTGCACCTCTCCGAGAACCCGGATCGCAGTTGGGCCGAGCACGGCGACCACCTGCTGTACGAGGCGCGGCGGTACGCGGCCTGGCAGCCCGCCGGGAACCACTCCGCGGTGCGCTCCCGCGCGCGGGACACCGCGGCCCTGCGTGCCGAGGGCGTCTACCGGATACTCACTCCGGACGACTGTCTGCGACTGGCCCAAGAGGACGGTGCCCAGGGGACGTTGATCCTGCATCCGCTGTGCGGCGGCATGCCGGTCGAGGAGGGTTGGCGGTCGCTGCGGCTGTTCGCGGAGCGGGTCGCGCCACGGCTGGCGGGCTGAGCCGGGGCGGCCCGCGGGCGCGACGCGGTCGATTGTCAGTGCCGGGTGTCACGATCGGTGCATGAGCTTCTTCGACGGTCTGCCCGCGTCCGCCCCACCCTCCGAACCCCCGCCGGACACCCTGGAGTTGGGCCCGTACGTGCCCGGTGACGACGAGGAGTTCGCGCCCGCCCACTGGTTCGTCCCGGCGCAGCTCCCGCAGGTCGCCGAAGCCGGCGCGGGCCCCGACGCGCGGATCCTGCTCACCGGCTGGGAGGTGTGGCCGGGGTCGGTGACGATGCGGCTGTCGGTCTTCCTGCGGCGCCTTGGCCCCGGCGGCCCGCCCGCGCCGCACGGCCACCCGGGCGACGGGGCGCTGCGCTGCGGGCTGCTGCTGGCCGACGGGCGGAAGGTCACCACCCTGGACGGCGCGCCCTGGCCGCTGGCCGAGCGGCGCGGTCCGACCCTGCGGATGAGCGGCGGCTCCGGCGGCGCCTTCCACTACCAACTGGAGCTGCACCTCTCGCAGTTGCCGCCGGCCGGCGTCACCCAGCTGGTGATCGAGTGGCCGGACCAGCAGGTGCCCGAGACGGTCACGGTCCTCGACGCCGGGCCGCTGCGGGCGGCGGCCGGCGGGGTGGTGGAGGTCTGGCCGGACGCCGCGCCGCCGGCACAGCGTGCGGAATCGCGGGGGTTCCGCACGCTCGCCGCGGGCCCGGCCGCGCTCATGGCCCGGCCTGCCGAGCCGGAGCCGCGTGTGCAGGTCCCTGCCGCTGCGCCCGAACCGGCGCGCGGCGACTGGGAGTTCCTGTCCCCGCCCCAGTGGCGGGACACCGCCCTGGTGCTGGCCCGCCTGGCGCACGGCGCCGACCCGACCGCCCTGGCCCCCGGCTCCCCGGAGACCCCGCTGCACCTGGCCGCCGCCCACGGCTCCCCCGAGGCCGTCGCCGCGCTCCTGGAGTACGGCGCGGCGGTGGACGCCCCGGACGAGCAGGGATGCACCCCGCTGTGGGGCGCCGTCTGTCACGGTGCCGCGGGGGCCGCCGAGGTGCTGCTCCGGGCCGGCGCGGACGCCTGGCGCCCACAGCTCGGCGGCCGCTCCCCCGGCCGGCTGGCGCTGACCTGCGCGCTGGCCCCGCTGTTCGCCGGCCTGCCGGGCGCGGTGCCGCTGACGCCCGAGGAGCGCGCCGCCGTGCGGGACGCGGACGAGCGCGCGGCGGTCTTCCGCGGGGTGCGCGCCGAGGGCAGCTCGGTCGCGTTCGTGGCCGGCGTCGACGAGGCGGAGGCGGTCCGTCGGCTGGGCGCTCCCGCCGACGGCCCGGCGTGGGCGCCGCCCCCCGGGGCGGATCCGTCCGCCCCGGAATCCTGGGGCCTCGATCCCTACGGCGCCGGCGCCCACCGCGCGGTGGGGGTGACGGGCGTGCCCGGCGGCTGCGTCCTGCTCCAGCCGGCGTCCTACGTGCTGAGCACCGACCCGCTGCTGGCCGCGCTCTCCCCGGGCGCCACCGCGTACGGCCTCTACGTCAGCCCCAAGGGCGGCACGTTCGGCACCCTCGCCCGCGACGGCCGCACCGAACGGTCCGAGGAGCTCGGCCTCCCGCCGCTCGACGAGGCGCCCGAGGGCCACTGGACCCACCGCTTCTGGAGCCGCTCCCTGCCGGACGACCTCTACGACGCGAGCGCGCTGGCCTACGCCTCCGCCGCGGCCGGTCTGCGCGTGCCGACCCCGCAGCCCGTGACCGGCCCGCCCCGCCGCTGGGTGGAGATACCCGCCGACAGCCAGCTCCTGGCGTAGGCGGGCGGGTCCGGCGTGCCCGGCGCGAAAACACCGCTGCCCCGACTCGGGTGAGTCGGGGCAGCGGCGAGGACTGAGGAGAGGGCTGGCGGGGGGTTAGCCCATCTCCTCCAACGCCTTGCCCTTGGTCTCCTTCACGAACTTGAGCACGAAGGGGATCGAGAGCAGGGCGAAGACCGCGTAGATCACGTAGGTGCCGGACAGGTTCCAGTCGGAGAGGCTGGGGAAGCTGGCCGTGATCGCCCAGTTGGCGATCCACTGCGCGGAGGCGGCGACGCCCAGCGCGGCAGCGCGGATCTTGTTCGGGAACATCTCGCCGAGGAAGACCCAGACCACGACGCCCCAGGAGAGCGCGAAGAAGAGGACGAAGCCGTGCGCGGCGATCAGCGCCACGGTGCCCTCGGCCGCCGGCAGGGTGCCGGCCGCGGTCTTGGCGGAGAAGGCCCAGGCTTCCAGGGCCAGCGCGATGGCCATACCGGCGGAGCCGATCAGCGCCAGCGGACGGCGACCGATCCGGTCCACGAAGATCATCGCGATCACGGTGCCGATGATGTTGATGATCGAGGTGGTGAAGCTGTAGAAGAACGAGCTCTCCGGGTTGATGCCGACCGACTGCCACAGCGTCGAGGAGTAGTAGAAGGCGACGTTGATGCCGACGAGCTGCTGGAAGACGGAGAGCCCGATGCCGACCCAGACGATCGGCAGGAAGCCGCCCTTGCCACCGAGCAGGTCCTTGAAGGTCGACTTGTGCTCGCGGCGCATCGCGTCCTGGATCTCGACGATCCGGGCGTCGAGGTCCACGGCGTGCCCCTCGACCTCGGCGAGCACCTCCTTGGCGCGGTCGGCCTTGCCGATGGAGATCAGGAAGCGCGGCGACTCGGGGATCGCGAAGGAGAGCAGGCCGTAGAGGACGGCGGGGACGACCATCACGCCGAGCATCCACTGCCAGGCTTCCAGGCCGGCGATGGTGCCGCGCTGCTGGCCGTGGGCGAGGTTGAGGATGCCCCAGTTGACGAGCTGGGAGACGGCGATGCCGACGACGATCGCGGCCTGCTGGAAGGAGCCGAGCCGGCCGCGGTAGGCGGGCGGCGAGACCTCGGCGATATAGGCCGGGCCGATGACCGAGGCCATGCCGATCGCGATGCCGCCCAGGACGCGCCACATCGCCAGGTCCCACAGGGCGAACGGCAGCGCGGAGCCGATGGCACTGATGGTGAACAGCACCGAGGCGATCTGCATGACCCGGATCCGGCCGATCCGGTCGGCGATCCGGCCGGCGGTGGCGGCGCCGATCGCGCAGCCGATCAGGGCGATGGCGATCACCTGCGCGAGGACGGCGGACCCGACGTCGTAGCGGCTGCGGATCGCCTCGACGGCGCCGTTGATGACGGAGCTGTCATAGCCGAAGAGAAAGCCGCCCATCGCGGCAGCCGCGGTGATGAAGATGACATGGCCGAGGTGGTCCGGCTGGGCCTTGCGGCCTTCCGGGACCGTCGGCTGCGCGGTGCTGGTCAACGTGAACTCCAGTGGCCCGGCTGCGCTGCCGGGCGTAGGGGGCTGGCCCTACAAGTGGTGCACACGTTGGGGGTACCCACCACTTGAAGGTAAAAGCAACGTTGCAGAGACTATGCCTTTAAGTTTCGAAGTCAATACCCGAAACCTGACGTCTTCCTCACCCGTCCAGCGCAGCCTCCATTCAAGTTCTGAATTGATCTTGAGAAGGCGAAGACAGGCAGGCGGAGAAGGCCCGTTGGGGATCTGTCGCCGGCCCTGGCCCGGCGGGCTCAGTGCAGCCGCTGGCTGATCACCTTCGAGACGCCGTCACCCTGCATCGAGACGCCGTAGAGCGCGTCGGCGACCTCCATCGTCCGCTTCTGGTGCGTGATCACGATGAGCTGGGAACTCTCCTGGAGCTCCGCCATGATCCGGATCAGCCGCTGGAGATTGGTGTCGTCCAGCGCCGCCTCCACCTCGTCCATCACGTAGAACGGGCTGGGCCGCGCCTTGAAGATCGACACCAGCAGCGCCACCGCGGTCAGTGAGCGCTCCCCGCCCGACAGCAGCGAGAGCCGCTTGACCTTCTTCCCCGGCGGGCGCGCCTCCACGTCCACCCCGGTCGCCAGCATGTCGTCCGGGTTCGTCAGCACCAACCGCCCCTCGCCGCCCGGGAAGAGGCGCGCGAAGACGCCCTCGAACTCCCGGGCGGTGTCGCGGTACGCCTCGGTGAAGACCTGCTCGACCCGCTCGTCGACCTCCTTGACCACCCGCAGCAGATCGGCCCGGGTCTTCTTCAGGTCTTCAAGCTGCTCGCTGAGGAACCGGTGCCGCTCCTCCAGCGCCGCGAACTCCTCCAGCGCCAGCGGGTTCACCTTCCCGAGCTGCTGGTACGCCCGCTCGGCGGCCCGCAGTCGCTTCTCCTGCTCGGCCCGCACGTACGGCACCGGCAGGTTCCGCGGGTGCATGGGGTCCTCGGGCAGCGTCTCGCCCTCGGCCGGCGGGGACGGCGGGACCGGCTGGTCGGGCCCGTACTCCGCCGTCAGCGCGGCCGGTTCCACCCCCAGCTCCTCCAGCGCCCGCCCCTCCAACTGCTCGATCCGCAGCCGCTTCTCCGCGCCCAACACCTCGCCGCGGTGCACCGAGTCGGTCAGCTTGTCCAACTCGGTCGCCAGCCCGCGGCCCTGCTCACGCGCGCCCGCCAGCGCCCGCTCCCGCTCGTCCTTGGCCCGTTCCGCGGCAGCCCGCTCCTCCTCGGCCCGGACCACCGACACCTCGATGTGCGCCAGCAGTTGACCCGCGCCCGAGGCCACCGCCCCGGCCACCGCCGCCTCATGACGCAGCCGCGCGCGCCGCCGCTCGGCCCGCGCCCGCGCCTCGCGCTCCGCCCGCGCCGCCCGGTCCAGCCCGTCCGCCCGCCCGGCGAGCGCCTTGACCCGCTCCTCGTGCGTACGCGCCTGGAGCCGGGCCTCCATCTCGGTCTGCCGGGCATTGGCCCCATCGGCGGCCAACCGGTCGCGCACCGAAGCGTCCGGCTCCTCGTCGGCCGCGCCCGGGGCCTCCTCGGCCGCGGCGAGCCGGGCGGCCAGTTCCTCCGCCTCCTCGGTGGCCCGCGCCAGCGCCTCCTCGGCCCGGGCGGCGGCCGCGGCGGACCGTTCCGCCTCCCCCGCGGCGGCCCGCGCCTGCCCGGCCAGCCGCCCCAAGTCCCCGGCGACCTTCGACTTCTCCCGGTCGGCCGCGCGCCGCCGGGCGTCCAACTCCTCGACCCGCGCGGCGCATTCGGCCCGCCGCCGCTCCGCATCCCGCCGCGCCTCGGTCAGTTCGTCACAGCGCGCCGCCAGCTCGGTGAGTTCCGCGGCCGCCTCGTCGACCGACGCCTGGACCTCCAGCAGGCTCGGCGCCCCCGCCGAACCGCCCTGCGCGAAGTGCGCCCCCAGCAGATCGCCCTCCGCGGTGACGGCGGTCAGCTCCGGCCGCGCCGCCACCACCTCCTCGGCCTCCGCCAACGTCCCGACCACCACCACGTCCCGCAGCAGCCGGGCCACCGAACCGGTCAACTCCCGTGGCCCGCTGACCAGTTCCGTAGCGGGCACCGGCCCGCCACCCGCCCCCGGCGCCGGAGCGACGCCGCCCCCACCGGCCCCACCGGACGCCTCGCCCCCACCGGCCCGCTCGACGGCCTCCACCGCCGCCACGGCCTCCACTTCCTCCCGCGCCCGGGCCGGCGCCGGCACCCGCGCCGGCCGGCTGCCTGCCAACACCAGCGCCGCCCGCCCCGCGTCCTCCGCGCGCAGCAGCCGCAGCGCCGCCGCGGCCGCGGCCGGGTCGGTGACCGCGACCGCATCCGCCGCGGCGCCCAGCGCGGCCGCCACCGGGACCTCGAACCCGGGCGTGACGGTGAGCAGTTCGGCCGCCGGCCCGAGCAGCCCGCTGATCCGATCCCCGGCGGCCAGCAGCGCACCGGTGCCGTCCTTGCGGCGCAGCCCGAGGGCGAGCGCATCGTGCCGGGCGGCGGTCGCGGCGCGCTCCCGCTCGGCCGCGGTCAGCGCCTCCCGCGCCGCGCTCAGCGCGGCCTCCGCCTCGGCCGACTCCCGCCGGGCCGCCTCGTACCGACCGGCGATCTCCTCGTCGTCCGCGTCCAGCCCGTCCACCTCGGCCCTGCGCTGCTCGTACTCCTCCTGCGCCGCGACCGCCCGGGACTGCGCGGCGTCCCGGGCCTCGGCCAGCCGCTCGATCTCGGCCCGCGCCGAGGCGGCCCGACCGCGGGCGGCGGTGACCTGGCCGCTGAGCCGGGCCAGCCCCTCGCGCCGGTCGGCCAACGCCCGGGCGGCATCCCGCAACCGCCGCTCCTCCTCGGCCAACTGCCGCTCCAGCGCGGTCCGGTGCTCCACAGTGTCCTCAAGCGCCCGGCTCGCCGCCTCCAGCCCGGCCGTCAACTCCGCCTCCTGCTCGCGGATCCGGGCGGCCTCCCGCTCCAACTCCTCGGGGTCCCGGCCACGCCGCTCCTCCGGCGGAGCCGCCGCCGCACTCCGCACCCGGGCCTCGGCCAGCGACACCGTGCCGCGCACCCGCTCGGCGAGCTGCGACAGCTCGTACCAAGTCTGCTGCGCCCGCTGCACCCGCGGCGCCAACGCCCGGACCTCCGCCTCCAACGCCGCCTCGCGCTGCTGCGCCGTCCGAAGCCGCGCCTCCACGGCCTCCTTACGCTCCTTCAGCGCCGCCTCGTCCGCGATCTCGGCGGCCAGCGCCCGACGCAGCGTGACGAGGTCATCGGCGAGCAACCGCAGCCGGGCGTCGCGCAGATCGGCCTGGATCACGGCGGCCCGCCGGGCGACCGCGGCCTGCCGCCCGAGCGGCTTGAGCTGCCGCCGCAGCTCGTCGGTGAGGTCCTGCACGCGGGCGAGATTGGCCTTCATCGCGTCCAGCTTCCGCAGCGCCTTCTCCTTGCGCTTACGGTGCTTGAGCACGCCGGCGGCCTCCTCGATGAACGCCCTGCGGCCCATCGGATCGGCGTGCAGCACGGAGTCGAGCTGCCCCTGGCCGACGATCACATGCATCTCGCGGCCGATACCGGAATCCGAGAGGAGTTCCTGGATATCCAGCAACCGGCAGGTGTCGCCATTGATCTGGTACTCGCTGCCGCCGTTGCGGAACATGGTCCGGGTCAGGGTGACTTCGGCGTATTCGATGGGCAGGGCGCCGTCGGAATTGTCGATCGTCAGCGACACCTCGGCGCGACCGAGCGGCGGCCGCCCGGTCGTCCCGGCGAAGATGACGTCCTCCATCTTCCCGCCGCGCAGCGATTTGGCCCCCTGCTCCCCCATCACCCATGACAACGCGTCCACGACATTGGACTTGCCGGAACCGTTGGGCCCCACGACGCAGGTGATGCCCGGTTCGAACCGCAGCGTCGTGGCGGAGGCGAAGGACTTGAAGCCTCGCAGGGTCAGACTCTTCAGATGCACGTCTTTGAACGATACCGGCCGCCCCGCGCGCCCCCTCCGCAACATTCCGACGACCGTACGGCCCCCGGGTATCCGCCGCCGTTCACCCCCGGTTTCCCCGGACCGGAGAACGCATCGGTTTCACCGGGTAAAGGGAGGGGCACATCATGCGGTAAGGACGACACCGAGGGGCTGGGGAAACACCGCGCGACGGAAGTGACCGAAGGGGCACGAGATGCCCTGACGGCCGGAGAGAAAAGCCCGACCAAGACGGAATTGCCCAAGGGGCGAAACGACGGGGGAAATGACGAAGGGACGCCGAAGCGTCCCTTGCAGATCTTGAGAAGAGCGGTGCCTCAAGCGGCTGGCGTGCAGCCCGTCCGGCCCTGGTCTGGGGTCAGGTGAGCGCGGGCTCCGCCTGGGGTACGTCGATGTCGAGCACCGAGTCGTCGCGACGCGCGGCAGCGGAGAGCATGTCATTCTCGGCCTGCATCCGAATGAGTTCGGATTCGAGGTCCTGGACGCGCTGCTGAAGCCGTCGCATCTCGGCGAGGACTCGGGGGTCGGAGCCGCCGACGTAACCGAGAAGCGCCTTTGCCATGATGGATGGTCCTCCACAATGAGTGACCGACCGAAGCGGTGTGGGTCGTGAGGGATTCGCACCCGCGGTGCTTGTCATTCTCCAGGTGTACTCAATGCCAAACAGCTAAGGTGCGCGGGGATTCCAGAGTCTCACCAAACGGATGGAGGGTCAACACGATCACGCCCCGTATCCTCGGGCACCCGTGAGTGCGCGGCCACCGTGACAGGGCGCGCCACTCGCCAGAAAGGTCCCGCGGGGCGTGGAGATCATCCGTACAGCGGCAGCCTTCCACGGGTCGGCCGAGTTGGCAACCACCAGCGCTTATCTCCTGTAAGCAGCTCACGGAAGCGCACCGGCGGGAGCGCCGGAAGAGGCCGCGGGGACGGGCCCGGGTGGCCCCGTCAGCGGATCTCGAAGCCGTCGTAACCGCCCCGCGGCGTGGCCCAAATCTCAGTGACGCCGGCGACCGCCCCGGGCGTGTCCCCGGTGCGGAGCCACTCCAGCAGCTGCTCGCAACGGTCCTTCGTGCCCTCCGCGACGACCTGGACGCGGCCGTCGCCGAGATTGACCGCGAAGCCGATGAGTCCGCCGATGCGCAGCGCGTTCGCCCGGGTGAACCAACGGAACCCGACCTCTTGGACCCGTCCGCGTACCCACGCGGTCATGCGCACCTGCTCGTTCATGTGTGCACGTTAACCGGCCAATTGCTCAGCAAGCACATCCGCCCCTTGCGTCATGGCGTACAGTCCCCCGACAGCGAGGACTCACTCCTTCGAGTGAGTTGTTTTGACGCGGGACGGAAGGAACCTCTGCGGATGGGTCGCCATCGACGCTCTGCTCCCCACGCTTTAGAAGCCGTTCGTACGGGGCCTGTTGACGGGTCGACGGACGCGCCGGCGGGGCGGCGCGGGCACCGGGCGGCGCCCCGCCGGAGCACGCCGGTGCGCACCGGGCTGCTCGGCGCCTCCGCGGCGGTGGCGATGGGCGCGGTGGCGGTGACGTCCGGATTCGTGCCCGGCGGCGGGCGGTTCGAGGTGAGCGGCGGCGGCCGCCCCGACCGGATCCGCGCCGATGCGCCGTCGGACGCCGTGCCGCAGGAGAGCGCCGCCGCACCGACGGCCGGCCTCCCGGCCCCGACGGGCCGGAACAGCGGCGGGGCGACCGCGTCCCGGGGCGCCGGGCGGACCGTCCCGGCCTCCTCCCCCGCGTCCCCCAGCGCCGCCCCGTCCGCATCCTCCTCCGCGTCCCGGGGTGCCGCCTCCCCCGCCCCGGAGGGCACCGACCGGCCGACCGCGCGGCCCACCGACGGGCCGACCACCGCGGCGCCCCGACCGTCCGCGTCGCCCAGCGTCCGCCCGACCGCAGCCGGGAGCACCGAGTCCGCGGCCGAGGCCGAGGTGGTCCGGCTGGTCAATCAGGAGCGGGCCCGGGCGGGCTGCTCGCCGGTGACCGCCAGCGACCAACTGGCCGGTCTGGCCCAGCGGTTCAGCGACGACATGGCGCGGCGCGGCTTCTTCGGGCACACCGACCCGGACGGCCACACGCCCTGGGACCGGGCCCGCGCGCAGGGCATAGCGGACGTGGGCGGGGAGAACATCGCCCGGGGCCAGGCCGATGCGCGGTCGGTGATGGACACCTGGATGAGCAGCCCCGGACACCGGGCCAACATCCTCAACTGCGAGTACACGACCCTCGGCGTCGGCGCCCACTTCGGCCCGGGCGGGCCGTGGTGGGCCCAGGAGTTCGGCTTCTGATCGCCAAGGAGCCGCCCGGGCCCGCTCTTCGCTAGCTCGGCCGGGGCGGGCGTTGGCAGCGCGGGCAGAAGTAGCTGGACCGGTTCATCCAGGGTCGGCGGCGGATCGGGGTGCCGCAGCGGCGGCAGGGCTCGTCCTCGCGTCCGTAGGCGTCCAGGGAGCGCTCGAAGTAGCCGGACTCGCCGTTGACGTTGACGTAGAGGCTGTCGAAGCTGGTGCCGCCGACGGCCAGCGCGGCGGTCATCACGTCCCGTACGTGCCCGAGCAGTTCGGCGGTGCGGGGGCGGGTGAGGGTGGCGGTCGGCCGGTCGTAGTGGAGCTTGGCGCGCCACAGCGCCTCGTCGGCGTAGATGTTGCCGACGCCGCTGATCAGGGTCTGGTCGAGGAGCGCGCGCTTGATCGTGGTGCGGCGGCGGCGCAGCGCGTCGTGGAAGGCGGCGTCGTCGAAGGCCGGGTCGAGCGGGTCGCGGGCGATGTGCGCGATGACGTCGGGGAGCAGGTCGGGGTCGCCGGGCACGGTGTCGTGCAGCGAGAGGCCGCCGAAGGTGCGTTGGTCGATGAAGCGCAGCTCGGTGCCGGCGGCCTCGGCGGGGACCTCGGTGTCGGTGTCGGCGAAGCGGATCCGGATCCGCAGGTGCTTCTCGTCGGGGGCGTCCTGCGGCTGGACCAGCAGTTGGCCACTCATGCCGAGGTGGGCGAGGATCGCCAGGCCGTGGGTGACGTCGGGGGTGACGATCGGGGCGATGCCCTCGGCGGCGCTCTGTACGGTCGGGCCGCCGCCGGTCACCGGGAGCCAGAGGTACTTGCCGCGCCGACGGGCCGGGCCGATGCGCAGCCCGGTCAGCCGGGCGGCGAAGTCGTCCGCGCCGGCGGGGTGCCGGCGGACCGCGCGCGGGTGGCGGACCTCGACGGTGTCGATGGTGCGGCCGCTGACCCAGCGCGCAAGGCCGCGCCGGACGACCTCGACCTCGGGCAACTCGGGCACGGGCACTCCTCACGCTCGTCGGGACGGAGTCAGGGACCCACGGCGGAGTCACCGGACTTCCGGAAAGGCTCGTGGAAAAGCTTCTGACCCCGCCCGGGGCGGCCGACCGGGCCGTCCGGGAGGGGTCAGAAGCGGATGTTTCAGTGTGCCGGCGACGGGGTGTCGCCCGAAGCCTGAGCCGGGTCGACGCCGTCCGGCGCCTTCCCCGCCGCCTCGTCCGCCGCGGCGCGGATCGCGCGCCACGCGGACTCGGCCGCCTGCTGCTCGGCTTCCTTCTTGCTGCGGCCGGTGCCGGTGCCGTACGAGACACCACCGACGCGGGCGGCAGCAGTAAAGGTCTTCTCGTGGTCCGGGCCGGTCTCGGTGACCAGGTATTCCGGGACACCGAGGCCCTCGGTCGCGGTGAGCTCCTGGAGACTGGTCTTCCAGTCGAGGCCGGCGCCCAGACTGGAGGACTTCTCGATGAGCGGGTCGAAGAGCCGGTGTACCAGCTCGCCGGCCGCGTCGAGGCCCTGGTCGAGATAGACCGCGCCGATCACCGCTTCGAGGGTGTCGGCGAGGATGCTGGCCTTGTCCCGGCCGCCCGTGCCCTCTTCGCCCCGTCCGAGGCGGATGAAGGCGCCGAGGTCGAGGCCGCGGCCCACCTCGGCGAGCGCCCGCGAGTTGACCACCGCGGCCCGCAGCTTGGCCAGTTGGCCTTCCGGCAGGTCCGGGTGGATGCGGTACAGCGTGTCCGTGACCACCAGGCCGAGCACCGAATCCCCGAGGAATTCGAGTCGCTCGTTGGTGGGCAGACCGCCGTTCTCGTAGGCGTACGAGCGGTGCGTCAGTGCACGCACCAGAAGGGCGGACTCAAGTGTGTACCCGAGCCGCCCTTCCAGAAGCGAGAGGGACGAGGCCGTGTCCGTCGGTGCCGTGTCGTCGCCGCGCTTGCGGGGTGACGCATGGCCGTCTTCTGCCTTCTTCGGGCTAGACACAGTGCCTGTCACCAGCCGCTCAGACCGCGATGACCTGGCGCTTGTTGTAGGTGCCGCAGCTCGGGCACGCGATGTGCTGCTGCTTCGGCTCCTGGCAGCGCTCGCACGCAACCAGGGTGGGGACCGCAGCCTTCCACTGCGACCGGCGGTGGCGCGTGTTGCTGCGCGACATCTTCCGCTTCGGAACAGCCACGGCTACTTCTCCTGAGGTTCATCCCCGCCGTCGCGGGGTTCATTGTCCTTCTCGCGGCCCTGGTTGGACTCGACGAGTTCCTGCAGTGCCGCCCAGCGCATGTCGACGGCGTCGTGGTGGTGGTCCGGGTCGTCCGCCAGCCGCGCCCCACACTCGGAGCACAGGCCAGGGCAGTCCTCCCGGCACACCGGCTGCAGCGGCAGTGCGAGCACCACCGCGTCCCGCAGCACGGGTTCGAGGTCGAACAGATCGTCCTCGATGTAGAACGTGTCCTCCTCGTCCTCGGCGTCGTCGTCGGACGCGGTGGTCCGGGCGTCGGCGTCGGGGTAGGCGAACAGCTCCTGGAAATCCGCTTCGAGCACTCGCTCCAGCGGCTCCAGACACCTTACGCACTCCCCCTTCACGGTCGCACGGGCGGTACCCGTAACGAGCACCCCGTCCATGACCGCTTCCAGGCGGAGGTCGAGCTCGACCGGCGCGCCCTGGGGCGCTCCGATGACCTCGTTGCCGAGGTCCGCGGGGGCCTCGACGGAGCGGGAGAGCCGCTTGAGCGTGCCGGGACGACGCCCCAGCTCGCGCGTGTCGAACACGAGCGGGGAACGATGGTCGAGGCGGGGGCCCAAGGACTTTCCTGCTTTCTCGTACTGCGCTAATCCGTTGTCCGCGGCCGGGGTCCGGCGTGCGGGCAGCGTTGATCGCGGGCATACACGCGACCGAACAGTCAGGATACTGGACGGCCCCCGTTAGGCCCAATCCGCACCTGCGCTTCCCGGCCGCGCAGCCGTGCGCACCAGGACGGGGCCGGGTCATGGCCCGTCGGGCAGGACCTAGTGGCGACGCTCCTCGTACTGTCGCAGCTGGTCGAGGTTGATCAGGCTGGTGTCGAAGAGGCTGGTCTCGTCTAGGGCATCGGACTGGGGCCCGGGAGCCTGCTGGGCCTGCTGGGCCTGCTGGGCCTGCTGGGCCTGCTGGGCCTGCTGGGGCACCTGTGGCTGCTGGTAGCCGGCGGCGTCGTAGCCCTGCTGCGGGATCTGGGCGGCCGGCTGCTGGACCTGCTGCCAGTCATAGCCGTACGGGTCCGGTTGCTGAGCGTAGGAGAGCTGCTCGGGCTGCTGGTAGGCGTAGTCGGTCGGCTGTTGGTAGGCGGCGACCTGGTCGTAGTAGGCGGGCTGCGGCTCCTGGGGCAGCGGCTGCGGGTCGCTCTGGGCGGGGGCGACGCCGGCCAGGCCCGCGAGGTAGTCCGCGTCGGCCTGCGGCGGGGCGGCGGACTGCGGGTCGCCCTGCGCGGCGAGGTGGGCGCCGAGCTCGTCGATCGCGCGGGCGCCCTGGAGCTTGTCCCGACCGCGGCCGACCGCCTCCAGGGTCTTGGTCAACACGGCCTGGAACGCGCCGAATTTGGCGTCCACGTACGCGTCGGCGCGCTGGGTGAGGGTCGCGGGATCGGCGCTGCGCTCGGGGGCCTCGGTGTCCTCGTAGCCCTGCTCGTCCAGGCCCGGGCCGTGGCCGAGCAGCTTCTCCCGGCCGCGGTCGACGGCGCCGATGGTCTTGGTGAGCACGACCTCGAAGTTGGCCAGCTTGCTGTCGACGTAGTCGTCGGCCTGGGCGCGGATCTCCTCGGCCTCGGCGCGCGCCTCGGCCAGGAGCCGGTCCGCCTCTTCCTGAGCCTGCCGGACCACCTCGGTGTCGGAGATCAGCGAACCGCGGTGGCTGTGCGCGGACTCGATGATCCGCTCGGCCTCGGCTCGCGCCTCCTCCACCATCTGCTCGCGCCCGCCGAGCAGTTCCTGCGCCTGCGCCAGGGAACCGGGCAACGCGGTGCGCACTTCCTCCAGCAGGGCGAGCAGTTCGGCGCGGTTGACCACGCACGAGGCCGACATGGGCACGGACCGGGCGTTGCCGACGGCCTGGACGATGTCGTCGAGCTTCTTCTGGACGTCCACCTTGGACTCGCCACTCTCTGCAGGATCGGAAGGACGGAACGGGACGACTGTACGGCCAGAATCCCCCGCCCCGACACCTCCTGACGATCCGTCAGGAATGTGCCGGTCCTACCGCACCGGACGGTGGGTCATGCCTTGTTACGGAGCCGTTCGGTCAGCGCCGTAAGGACGAACGGCGGGACCAGGTGGGAGACGTCACCGCCCCAGGCCGCGACCTCCTTGACCAGACTGGAGGAGAGGAAGCTGTAGGTGGGGTTGGTGGGCACGAAGAGCGTCTCCACCCCGGAGAGGCCGTTGTTCATCTGGGCCATCTGGAGCTCGTAGTCGAAGTCGCTGACCGCGCGCAGGCCCTTGACGATGGCGGGGATGTCGCGCTGCTTGCAGAAGTCGACGAGCAGGCCGTGGAACGCCTCGACCTCGACGTTGCCGAACTCGGCGGTGGCCCGCCTGATGAGGTCGATCCGCTCCTCGACCGTGAACAGGCCCTGCTTGGACTTGTTGATCATGACGGCGACATGGACGACGTCGTACAGCTTGGAGGCCCGGGCGATGATGTCCAAGTGCCCGTTGGTGATGGGGTCGAAGGACCCCGGACAGACGGCGCGGCGCAACTTCGTCTCCTCGCTCTCCGGTCCGTTCATGACACGGTTGCTGACGTCGATTCGGCTGACACCGAAGCGGCGCGACCGTACCAAAGCGTCCCCTCGCCGTAGCGACGGGCCTTGATCGCTTCGAATCCGTCCGGCCAGGCGAACGCACCGCCCCGGGTACTCCGTTCCACGGTGACGAGTGCCTCCTCCGCAAGCCACCCCTGACCACGGAGTGTGAGCAGGATCTCGCGGAGGTCGTCGTCGCTGATCGCGTACGGCGGATCCAGGAAGACGACGTCGTAGGGGGCGTGGGGGGCCGGGGTCGCGGCGATCTGCTCGGCCTTGCCGGGGCGCACCTCGACGCCGGGGAGGCCGACCGCCTTGACGTTCTCCCGGATGGTGCGGACCGCGCGGGCGTCGGCCTCGACCAGCAGGACGTGCGCGGCGCCTCGGGAGAGCGCCTCCAGGCCGACCGCGCCGGAACCGCCGTAGAGGTCGAGCACCCGGGCGCCGGCCAACGGGCCGTCGAGCGACTCCCAGGTGGAGAACATCCCCTCCCGCGCGCGGTCGGAGGTCGGGCGGGTGCCGTTGCCCGGTGGTACGGCGAGGCGGCGGCCGCCGGCGGCGCCGGCGATCACGCGGGTCATGGGCCCGTCCTTACGTTGAACGTGGTCGGAAGAGGGGCGGGCGCCCGGCCGGGCTCCGCTCTCCCACGATATGTCCGTCCTCTACGCGGCGGGACCGCCCCCGGTGCCGGCCGCCCGTGATCGTTCTCACGGGGCGGGCCGCGACCGGGCGGGGGCGTGCGGCGGGGTGCGGCGTCAGCCCTTGTCCAGATATTGCTCCCGTTCCTCGTCCAGCAGGGCGGACAGCGCGGTCCGCAGTTCGGGACAGCCGGTCAGCTCGGGGTCGGCGGTGACCAGGGCGGTGGCCTCCTCGCGGGCGGCCGCGATGACCTCCTCGTCGTCGATGACCGCGAGCATCCGCAGCGAGGAGCGGACGCCGGACTGCGCCTGGCCGAGGACGTCGCCCTCGCGGCGCTGTTCGAGGTCGATGCGGGAGAGCTCGAAGCCGTCGAGGGTGCCGGCGACCGCGGCGAGCCGGGCGCGGGCCGGGCTGGCCTCGGGCATCTCGCTGACCAGCAGGCACAGTCCGGGGGCCGAGCCGCGGCCCACCCGGCCGCGGAGCTGGTGAAGCTGGGAGACGCCGAAGCGGTCCGCGTCCATGATCACCATGGCGGTGGCGTTGGGGACGTTGACCCCGACCTCGATGACGGTGGTGGCGACCAGGACGTCCAACTCACCGGCGGCGAAGCGGCGCATCACCTCGTCCTTGTCGTCGGGGGCCATCCGGCCGTGCAGCACCGCGACCCGCAACCCGGCGAGCGGGCCCTTCTGCAACTGCTCGGCGATGTCCAACACCGCCAGCGGGGGGCGCTTCTCGGCCAGATCCTCCGGCGAACTCGCCTCCGGGGACGCCTCCTTGGGCTTCTTCCCCTTGGCGGGCTTCTCCTTGGCCGCCTTCCCCTTGGGCGCGGACTCGTCCTCGTCGTCGCCGATCCGCGGGCAGACCACATACGCCTGGTGGCCGGCGGCCACCTCCTCCCGGACCCGCTCCCAGGCCCGGGCGAGGAAGTGCGGCTTGTCCTTGGCCGGCACCACGTGGCTGGCGATCGGCGACCGTCCGGCGGGGAGTTGGTCCAGTACCGAGGTCTCCAGATCGCCGAAGACCGTCATGGCGACCGTCCGCGGGATCGGCGTCGCCGTCATCACCAGCAGGTGCGGCGGCTGCTTGCCCTTGGAGCGCAGGGCGTCGCGCTGCTCGACGCCGAAGCGGTGCTGCTCGTCGACGACGACCAGGCCGAGGTCGTGGAACTGCACCACGTCCTCGATCAGGGCGTGCGTGCCGATGACGATGCCGGCCTCGCCGGTGACCAGGTCGAGCAGCGCCTGGCGGCGGGCCGCGGCCCCCATCGAGCCGGTCAGCAGCACCACTTTGGTGCCCTTCTCGGCGCCGCCGAGCATCCCGCCCTCGGCCAGATCGCCCATCATCTCCGTGATGGAGCGGTGGTGTTGCTGGGCCAACACCTCGGTGGGCGCGAGCATCGCCGCCTGGCCGCCGCTGTCGACGACGCCGAGCATGGCGCGCAGCGCGACCATGGTGTTGTGCGTGACCGTGAAGTGGTCGGTCACATAGGCGCGCGAGGGATGCGCGACGCTGATGCACTGGACGGGCCGGCGGCCGACGTGCTCGACGGCGGTGACCGCGCGCTCGTGGCCCGCCCCGTCCTCCGGGAGCGTCAACGCGACCTCGACGCGGCCGTCGTCGACGGGGGTCGTGCGGGCGGTGCCGCCCAGCGAGCGCGCCAGCCAGGCGACATCGGCGGCCAGCGGGGCCGGGGCGGCGCGCAGGGTGCCGTCGGTGCCGCGCCGCTCACCGCCGGCGTCCAACAGGCCGTGCAGCAGCGCCCGGCGGCCCTTGACGGGGGCGTTGCGGTACGCGTCGGGGACGGTGTGGCCCATCGGGCCGCTGCCGCCGGCACCCAGCGTCCGGCCCAACGCGTAGGGCTCCAGGGGGCGGTGGCCGCCGTCGTCGAGGTCCACCGGGGTGGCCGGGGCGATCGACCACCGGGGGCGGCCGTCCTCGTCCAGCAGGGCGGACCGCAGCTCGCGGGTGGTCAGCACCCGCTCGCCGGTGGTGCGCGAGGAGACGATCCACAGGTGCTCGTCGTCGCACTCGATCGCGCTGCCGTCGGCGAGCACCAGTCGCCACACCTCCCGCTCGCCCTGCGGGAACACCCCGTCCACCAGAGCGATCTCCCCACTGGGCACGACCACTTCGGTGCCCGGCGCCATCTCGCCCATGGGGCGAAAGCCGCGCGGGGTGAGCACCAGGGCATCCAGCGGCTGGGCCTTGCCGGAGCCGACCTCGCCCTGGAGCAGCCGGTGCATCGGGTGCTCCGTCGCCAGGTCGTCGAAGATCTCCCGGCTGACCTTCGACTGACCCTCGGTGAGGGTGAACGGCAGCCGGGCGTCGAACGCGTCGAGGATCCCGCCGGGGCTCAACCGCCTGGGCACGGCGGGGAGTTGGGTCTCGGCGAGGCGGCGGCGGGCCAGCGCGACCTGGAGGACGAACGCCTCGTCCCACTTCAGCCGGGCGCGGGCGTCGGCGATGTCGGCCTTGGTGCCGGGGCGGTGGATCTTCAGCAGCGCCTCGGCGAGCGGGACCAGTCCGCGGCCCTCGCGCAGCGCCGGGGGCAACGGGTCGACGGCGTCCTGGGCGCTGGGCAGCACCGCGTCGACCGCCTTGGCGATCTTCCAGGAGGCCATCTGCTGGCACGCCGGATAGATCGGCATGAGCTGGTTGGCGAACGCGTCGACGGCATCGCTGTCGGCGTCCTGGTCGAGGAGGGCGTATTCCGGGTGGGCCAGCTGGAGTTTGCGGTTGAAGACCGAGACCTTGCCGGCGAACATCGCGCGCCGGCCCGGCAACAGCTCCTTGTGTGGCTTGTGGATGCCCTTGCCGAAGAAGACCAGCTGGAGCCGGCCGCTGCCGTCGGTGAGGGTGACCTCCAGGCGCTGCCCGCGGCCGTGGTTGAACGTCAGCACGCGGGCGTCGGCGACCCGGGCGACGACCGTGACGTGCTCGTCCAACGGCAGGTCGGAGAGGCGGGTCAGCTCACCGCGCTCGGCATAGCGGCGCGGATAGTGGTGCAGCAGATCGCCGACCGTCTCCAGGCCGAGGTGCTCGGCCAGCACCTTCGCGGTGGTGCCGCCGAGGATTTTCTTCAGGGGTTCATCGAGCGCTGCCACGCGTTCCATTGCACACCACGCCACTGACAACGAGCCACCACCGCCGCTTTCCGCGGCCGGGAATTCCGGGCCGGGAGATATCCGGGACACGGATTTCGACGCGGTATCGGGGCGTGTATCGGGACGCGTATCGAGGCGTTCGCTATTCCACGCCGATCAGCAGCGGCGCCGCGTATTCGCCGCCTTCGTAGACGACCGTGTCCACCGCGAGGTGGCGCTCCCGGACGTGCCGTTCCAGGTGTGCGGCGAGCTCGTCGGGGATGTCCGCGCCGAGGACGAGGGTGACCAGTTCGCCGCCCGCGGAGAGCATCCGGTCCAGCACCGTCGTCGCGGTGCGGGCGAGGTCGGGCCCGATCACCGCGACGTCGCCGTCGATCAGGCCGAGCACGTCCCCGGCCTGGCAGACCCCGGCCATCGTCCAGGAGCGGTGCTCGGCGACGGCCAGTTCGGCGTAGCGGGTGGCGCCGGCCGCTGCGGTCATCGCGACCATGTCCTGGTCGAAGCTGCGGCCCGGCTCGTGGACCGCCAGCGCCGCGAGGCCCTGCACGGCGGAGCGGGTCGGGATCAGCGCGACCCGGATGCCCTCGGCCCGGGCCTGCTCGGCCGCGGCCGCCGCGGTGTGCCGCAGCTCGGGGTCGTTGGGCAGCAGCATCACCTCGCGGGCGCGGGCCTGCCGGATCGCCTGGACCAACTCGCCGCTGGCGGGCGGCTCCCCGGGGCGGACGGTCACTGGGGTCGCGCCGGCCTCCGCACACAGCCCGGCCAGCCCGACGCCGGGGACCACCGCGACCACGGCCCGGGCCGCCAGCTCCGGCTCCTTGGCCCGGGGGGCGGCGCCGAAGTGGGTGATCCGGACCCGGTACGGCCGGCCGGCCTCGATGCCGGCCTCCACCGCGGCCCCCGCGTCGTCGACGTGGACGTGGACGTTCCACAGCCCGTCCCCGCCGACCACCACCAACGAGTCCCCGAGCCGGTCGAGCCGGCCGCGCAGCTCGGCCACCTCCGCGTCCCCGGCCTCCAACAGGTAGATCACCTCGAAGGCGGGGCCGCCGGCGTGCGGGTCGGTGCAGCCGTCCCGGACCACCGCATCGCAACCGCTGGCCAACGGGAGCGCCCCACCGGCCCGTACGGCGACGGGGGCGGCGCCGACCTCCCCGGACAGCGCGTCGGCGAGCGCGCCCAACAGGGCCACCAGTCCACAGCCGCCGGCATCCACCACCCCCGCGCTGCCCAGCACCGCGAGCTGCCCGGGGGTGGCCCGCAGCGCCTCGGCGGCGCCCTCGTAGGCGGCCCGTGCGAGCGCGGCGGGCCCGTCGGCGGGGCGCTCGGCGGCGTCGGCGGCGGCCGTCGCCACGGTCAGCACGGTGCCCTCCACGGGGTGCGCCACCGCCTCGTACGCCGCCGTCGCGGCCCGCCGCAGCGCCGCGCGCAGGGCGTCCGCGGCGCCGCCACCGTCGGCCGGGGCGGTGGCCAACACCTGGGCCATCCCGCGCAGTAGCTGCGCCAGGATGGTGCCGGAGTTGCCGCGCGCCCCGATGAGGGCGCCGTGCGCCATGGCGCCGACGGCGTCCGCGAGACCGGGTTCGGTGCCGGCGGAGGCATGGCCGTCGAAGGCGGCCTCGACCGCGCGGGCGGCCGACTCCAGCGTCAGATAGAGATTGGTGCCGGTGTCCCCGTCGGCGACCGGGTAGACGTTGATCGCGTCGATCCGCTCGCGTTCCCGTCCGAGCGCCTCCAGGGCCAGACCGCACCAGGTGCGGACCGCGGCGGCGTCGAGCGGGTTTGGCACATCGTCCTCCTGGGTCGCGGGATGCACCCGCACAGTAGCCGCGGTCGGGGCGGGAGGCCGGGGCGGGGGCCGGAGGCTACGTGGTAGTTTCGTCCTGCAGGAGCGGCCGTTGTATGCTGCTCCGGTTGCCCGATGAAAATCGGGCCATTCCTCTCCTGTCGGCGTCGGCACGGCTATGCACTCGACCCGCCAGGTTTCCCGTAAGTGCATCTGAAGTCTTTGGAGTGACCCGTGGCTGCCAACTGCGACGTCTGCGGCAAGGGGCCGGGCTTCGGCAAGAGTGTCTCGCACTCGCATCGCCGCACCAACCGTCGTTGGAACCCCAACATCCAGACGGTGCGTGCAGTGATCGGGCGCACGCCGAAGAAGCTGAACGCCTGCACCTCGTGCATCAAGGCCGGCAAGGTCTCGCGCTGACGCCTTAGCCGCAGCGCAGCCCCGCCGGTTGCTTAGGAAGCCGGTCCACCGTCAGGTGGGCCGGCTTCTTGCCATTGGTCTGGGGCAGCCGTGAGCCCGCCGGGGACTGCCGTGCGTCCGGGGCCCGGCGCGCTCAGCGGGTGCGCAGCCGCCAGCCGTGGTCGACCGGTCCGATGCCCGCGCCCAGTCGGAAGCCGGCCGCGATCGCGCCGGTGACGTACTCCTTCGCCGCCGCGGCGGCCTGCGGGACGGTGTCCCCCTGGGCGAGCCGGGCCGCGAGGGCGCTGGCGAGGGTGCAGCCGGTGCCGTGGGTGTGCCGGTTGTCGTGACGGGGAGCGCGCAGCCAGTGCTCCTCGACGCCGTCGGTGAGCAGGTCCACGGCGGCACCCGCGGCATCGGCCGCATCGGCCGGCAGGTGGCCGCCCTTGATGAGCACCCAGCGCGGCCCGAAGGCCAAGATCGCGTCGGCGGCCCGCCGCATCCCGTCCGCCGTGGTGACCCGCACGCCGGTGAGCTGGGCGACCTCGTCGAGGTTGGGGGTGGCGACGGTCGCGGTCGGCAGCAGCTTGGTGCGGACCGCGTCCAGGGCGGAGGCGGCCAGCAGCGCGTCGCCGTGCTTGGAGATGCCGACGGGGTCGACGACCACCGGGGCGGTGAGGCCGGCGAGCAGCTCCGCGACGGTCGTGACGAGCGCGGCCGAGGACAGCATCCCGGTCTTGACGGCCTGCACGCCGATGTCGTCGACGACGCTGCGGAACTGGGCCCGCACCGCCTCGGCGGGCAGCTCCCAGGCGCCCTGGACGCCCAGGGAGTTCTGCGCGGTGACCGCGGTCAGCACGCTCATGCCGTGGGTGCCCAGCGCCAGCATCGTCTTCAGGTCAGCCTGGATGCCGGCACCGCCGCCGGAGTCGGAGCCGGCGACGGTCAGCACGCGGGGTGGTGTCTCCATGCCGCGAATCTACTCGGCGTCCCCGTTCTCGCCGAAGTGGTCCCAACCGGCCTTGGCCCAGGGGGCGCCGTCCACCGTCACCTGGGGCAGCGCCGAGGGGTTGAGGACCTCGCCGATCACCTTCCAACGGGCGGGCAGCTTCACGTCGGACGGGAAGGTGGCGACGATGGCGTGGTCCTCGCCGCCGTTGAGGACCCACTGCATCGGGTCCACGCCGACCGCGGTGCCGATGTCGGACATCTGCGAGGGGATGTCGATCATGGCCGACCGCAGGTCGATGCGGACCTTGCTGGCGTCGGCGATGTGCCCGAGGTCGGCGACGAGCCCGTCGCTGACGTCGGTCATGGCGGTGGCGCCGAGCGCGGCCGCGGCCGGGCCCGCGTGGTACGGGGGTTCGGGGCGGCGGTGCGCCTCCACGAAGGCGCGCGGGGAGCGGAAGCCGCGGGTGAGCACCGCGTGGCCGGCGGCGGACCAGCCGAGCCAGCCGGTCACCGCGACCACGTCACCGGGCTGGGCACCGGCCCGGGTGACCGGCTCCTGGTTGCGCAGGTCGCCGAGGGCGGTGATGGCGACGGTGATGGTGTCGCCGCGGACCACGTCCCCGCCGACCACCGCGGCGCCGGCCACCTGGCACTCGTCGCGCAGCCCGTCCATCAGCTCGGTCGCCCAGGTCGCGGGGAGTTCGGCGGGGACGACCAGGCCGAGCAGGATCGCGGTGGGCACCGCGCCCATCGCCGCGATGTCGGCGAGGTTCTGCGCGGCGGCCTTGCGGCCGACGTCGTAGGCGGTCGACCAGTCGCGACGGAAGTGCCGGCCTTCGAGGAGAATGTCGGTACTGGCGACGACCCTGCGATCCGGCGCGGTGACCACCGCGGCGTCATCCCCAGGCCCGATCCGTACGGCGGGGGTGGAGGTGAGCCGGGAGGTGAGCTCTCTGATAAGCCCGAACTCCCCCAGCTCGCCCACGGTGCCCTTCATGCTGTTGCCCTTCCGATGTGTACGGACGGTCCGTACGTGGCTGACGACGGCGCCGCACCGACCGCGTTCACCGCGCGGGTCTCCCCGCTCCGCTCGGTGACGCGGTACCGTGGCGTCCCTTCTTCCCACATGATCCTCGTAGCCGCCCTGGAGGTTCCGTGGTACAGGCTTACATCCTGATCCAGACCGAGGTCGGCCGGGCCTCGGCGGTGGCGGAGGTCATCGCGAAGCTGCCCGGCGTGCTCCAGGCCGAGGACGTGACCGGACCCTACGACGTCATCGTGCGCGCCCAGGCGGACACCGTCGACGAACTGGGTCGCATGGTGGTCGCGAAGGTCCAGCAAGTGGAAGGCATCACGCGGACGCTCACCTGCCCGGTGGTCCATCTCTAGCTCCCCCGTATGCTCGGCCGGGTGATACGCGCCCCACGCCGGTACCTGGCCGTCCTGCCCCTGCTCGCCGTTGTCAGTGCGGTCGCGGGGTGCTCGTCTGCCCCGGAGGTCGCGGCGCCCGCCCCCACGGGCGAAGCCGCACGGGCCTGCCGGGCGCTCCACCAGGACCTGCCGCGGACCGTCGACGGGCTCACGCGGGGTACCGCCGAGCCGGTCTCGGACTTCACTGCCATATGGGGCGATCCTGCCGTGGAGCTGCGCTGCGGGGTGCCCCAGCCGGAGGTGCTCAGGCACGGAAGTGAACATTACAACCCCAACCCCGACTCCGCGGAAGTCGACGGCGTCCAGTGGCTCTTCGAGAAGCAGGACGACGGCTACCGCTTCACGACGGTGCTGCGGAAGGTCTACGTCGAGGTGACGGTGCCGGGGAAGTACGCCCCGGAAGTCAACGTCCTCCCGGACCTCGCGAACGCGGTGCGGCGAAGCATTCCGGCCGGCGTGTAGTCGACGCTGGCGGGTAACCAGCGTCCGACGGGAGGCCGGTGCCCGACGGTGGCCAACCCGACGACTGGGCTCCGGAGCACTGGACCCGCCGGCGCGGGGCCGATGGACCGGTGTGAGCCAACTCGCCGGACGCACCGGGCACTTCGGCAGCCGGCAGTCAGCAGTCAGCAGTCACCAGGAAGCCAAGACGCCCGACGCACCGCACGCACCGACGGGCGACTGCCACGCGGACGGGCGGCCACTGCACGGGACGAGCGACCGCCGCACCGACGGGCGACCGCCGCGACGGCGTGGGCCGGCGGGCCGGTGCGTGGTGGACGCCCGGGAATACCCGCCCGCCCCACACGCGTTGAGGCCCCGCAGGGGGCGCGCCCATCCCCTAGGGGATCTGTTCGCCCGCCCCCAACGCCCCGCTCAGCGCAGCCCCGTTGAGCGGCGCAGGGCGGCCTGGAGGAGCCGGTCGATGAGTTCCGGGTAGCTGACGCCGCTCTCCTGCCACATCCGCGGGTACATCGAGATGGGCGTGAAACCGGGCAGTGTGTTGATCTCGTTGATCACGAACTCGCCGTCGTCCAGCAGGAAGAAGTCCGCCCGGACCAGTCCCTCGCAGGACGCCGCCTCGAATGCCTCGACGGCCAACTCCCGGACGCGGGCGGTCTGCTCGTCGGTCAGCGGCGCCGGCACGATGCCGGCGGCCGAGTCGATGTACTTGGCCTCGAAGTCGTAGAAGTCGTGCGCGGTGACCGGCGGGATCTCGGCCGGCGCGCTGGCCCGCGGGCCGTCCTCGAACTCCAGCACCCCGCACTCGATCTCGCGGCCGCGCAGCAGCGACTCCACGATGATCTTGGGGTCGTGGCGCCGCGCCTCCTCGATCGCCTCGTCCAGCCCGGCGAGGTCGTCGACCTTGCTGATGCCCATGGACGAGCCGGCCCGCGCCGGCTTCACGAACAGCGGCCAGCCGTGCTCACCGGCGAAGTCCACGATCTTCTTGCGGGCCCCGGCGCCCTTTTCTCCGTTCGGAGCGGTCTGCTCCCACTCACGGGGGCGGATGACCACGTACGGGCCGACCGGCAGCCCGAAGGAGGCGAACACCCGCTTCATGTAGTCCTTGTCCTGGCCGACGGCCGAGGCGAGCACCCCGGAGCCGACGTAGGGCACCCCGGACAGCTCCAGCAGGCCCTGGAGGGTGCCGTCCTCGCCGTACGGGCCGTGCAGCACGGGGAAGACGACGTCGACCTCACCGAGGACCTTGGGGACCGATCCCGGCTCGCTGTAGACGACCTCGCGGCTGGTGGGGTCGGCGGAGAGCACCACCGTGCCGTCGCCGCCCTCGGCGAGCTCGGCCACGCTGGGCAGCCGCCGGTCCGTGATCGCCATCCGCGCGGGGTCGTCGGCGGTCAGCGCCCAGCGGCCGTCGGTCGTGATGCCGATGGGCAGCACGTCGTACTTGTCGCGGTCGATGGCGGCCAGCACGGCTCCGGCGGTGACCACGGAGATGGCGTGCTCGGAGCTGCGGCCGCCGAACACGACGGCGACGCGGGGCTTGTGGGAGGTGGTCTCGCTGCTCATATCGGCTTGAGGGTACCTGCTGGTAGCGGTTGCGGCGGCGCGGCGGGGCGGGAGGTGCCGCCGCGCAGCGGCGTCGTCGAGGGGCGGTGGCACCGGGTGGGCGCTCAGTGCCGCTCCGGTTTGGCGCTGCGGGACATCAGCTGCTTGAGGGCCACCAGCGGCGGCTTCCCCTCGTGGACGATCTCCACCACGGTCTCGGTGAGCGGCATGTCGACGCCGTACTTGCGGGCCAGATCCAGCACGGATTCACAGGACTTGACGCCCTCGGCGGTCTGCTTGGTGACCGCGATGGTCTCCGCCAGGGACATGCCCCGGCCGAGGTTGGTGCCGAAGGTGTTGTTGCGGGAGAGCGGCGAGGAGCAGGTGGCGACGAGGTCGCCCATGCCCGCCAGGCCCGCGAAGGTGTGCGCGTCGGCGCCCATGGCCAGTCCGAGCCGGGTGGTCTCGGCCAATCCCCGGGTGATCAGGGACGCCTTGGCGTTGTCGCCCAGGCCCATGCCGGTGGCAATGCCGACCGCGAGGGCGATGACGTTCTTGACCGCGCCGCCCAGTTCGCAACCCACCACGTCGGTGTTGGTGTACGGGCGGAAGTACGCGGTGTGGCAAGCGGTCTGGAGGCGGCGGGCGACGTCCTCGTCGGCGCAGGCGACCACGGCCGCGGCGGGCTGCTTCGCGGCAACTTCCTTGGCGAGGTTGGGCCCGGTCAACACCGCGACGCGTTCCGCGGGGACCTTGGCGACCTCCTCGATGACCTCGCTCATGCGCTTGGCGGTGCCCAGCTCAACTCCCTTCATCAGGGAGACCAGAACGGTGTCGGAGGGCAACAGGGGCGCCCACTCGGCAAGGTTGGCGCGCAGCGTCTGGGAGGGCACGGCAAGGACGGTGAAGTCCGCGCCGCGGGCGGCCTCGGCCGGATCGGTGGTGGCCCGTACGCCCGCGGGGAGTTCGACGCCCGGCAGGTAGTCCGGGTTGGTGCGGCCGGTGTTGATGGCGTCAACGAGGGCCGCTCTGCGCCCCCACAGGGTCACCTCGCATCCCGCGTCGGCGAGCACCATCGCGAATGCGGTGCCCCAGGACCCCGTGCCGAAGACGGCGCAGCGCGTCACTTGCCTTCATCCTCCTGTGCCTGTCGGGTGCTTCGGGTGGTGTGCGTGGGGACGGCCGGTGCGGCGGACTCGGCCGCTTCCAGGACGGCGTCGTCGGTACGGGCCGCCTCGGCGGCCTTCGCGGCCCGCGCGGCCTCGCGGGCGGCCCGCCGTTCCCTGGCGATTTCCTTGCGGTAGTCGAAGGGTTCGGCCGGCGCGGCTTCGCCGCGGATTCCGGCCAGTTCGACGGTGATGGCCGCCATGATCTTCTCGGTGACGGCGCGCAGCACCTCGGCGGTGGGCTCCTGGTCGTAGAACTCGCTGAGGTCCACCGGCGGACCGGCCTTGACGCGCAGCGTCTTGCGCGGGAGGAGCCGGAGCTTCTTCTCCTTCGCGTACGGCGGCATCGCCTCGTTGGCGCCCCACTGGGCGACGGGGATGACCGGTGCCTTGGTCAGCAGCGCGACCCGGGCGGCGCCGGTCTTGCCCTGCATGGGCCACAGCGCGGGGTCGCGGGTGAGGGTGCCCTCCGGGTAGAAGGCGACGCATTCGCCCTTCTCGATGGCGTTCACGGCGGCCCGGAAGGCGGTGGCGGCGTCGGTGGTTTCCCGGTAGACGGGGATCTGTCCGGTGCCGCGCATCACCATGCCGACAAAGCCGCTCTTGAAGAGCCCGGCCTTGGCGAGGAATCGCGGGACCCGCCCGGTGTTGTACTGATAGTGCGCATAGGAGAGCGGATCAAGATACGAGTTGTGGTTGACCGCGGTAATAAAACCGCCGTCGGCCGGAATGTGCTCCATTCCCCGCCAGTCCCGCTTGAACAGAACCAAGAGCGGCGGTTTGCAGATGACCGCGGCCAAGCGGTACCAGAAGCCGATTCTGCGGCGGGACACTGGGACACCCTCCTTGTGGGACCTGCGAAGCTGCTGCGAGCCGGCAGCCGCACAAGTGTCGCCCCGCGTACCCGCTATGTCGAGAACACCGTAACCCCGTCGCTGAAGGAAAGGCCCGGCGGCAGGTGAGAATGATCCCGATGCGAAGAGACGGAGCGGATGTGCGCTGGAGCCTCGTTGTGCCGCTGAAACCGCTGGTGCGGGCCAAGAGCAGGCTCTCCGAAGCCGCCGGTGAGGAGTTCCGGCCGCGGTTGGCGCTGGCATTCGCACTGGACACCGTGGCTGCCGCGCTGGCCTGCGCGGACGTGCGGGATGTGGCGGTTGTCACGGACGATCCAGTGGCCGGGGAGCACTTGACGGCGTTGGGGGCGCGCATTGTGCCGGACGCTCCGGCCAACGGGCTGAATGCCGCACTGGCCCACGGTGCGGCCGTGGTAAGGGCGCACCGACCCGATGCTCCGGTCGCCGCGCTGAACGCCGATCTGCCGGCGCTCCGCCCGGCTGAGCTGGCGATGGTCCTCCATTCCGCCGCGCTTTTTCCCCGCGCATTTCTCGCGGATGCGGCGGATATCGGGACAACGCTTCTGTCCGCGACTTCCGGTACGGAATTGGACCCGGCTTTCGGCGGCGCCTCGCGGGCCCGCCACCTGGCGTCCGGTGCCCGGGAGATCCTCGCGCCGGACGTGCCGTCGGTGCGCCGGGACGTGGACACCGGCGACGATCTGCGGGCCGCGCTGGCGCTGGGCGTGGGCCCGCACACCGCCCGGCAGGCCCCGCGGGTGCCGGGCTGGGCCGCGTGGGCGGGCGTCGGCGCCATTCCGGGCCCTCGTGACGTCCCGGTGGCCGCGGACGGCGCGGACGCCCCGGGTGCGGTCGTGCCGCCGCTCAGAGCGTCTGGAGCGTGACGAGGACGATCCGCCGGTCGGCACCCTCGCCGGTGACCTCGATCCGCACGCGTTGACCGGGCCGCAGCAGGAGCAGGCCGCCCGCGTCGAAGGCCGCCGCGTCGAAGGGCAGCGGGGTCCCGTCGTCCAGCAGCACGCTGCCGGCGCGGGTCGTCTCGTCGTAGGTGTACGCGGTGGCCTGCATGGGGCCAGCGTAGACGGGGTGTTGACGGATCACGCACCGCGGGCCGGGCTCCCCGAAGGGAGACCGGCCCGGCGCCTGGCGTTGCGTTGCCGCCGCTTCAATTACCGCTTGCGAGCAGTGGTCTTCTTGGCGGTGGTCTTGCGCGCCGTGGTCTTCTTGGCCGGAGCCTTCTTCGCCGTGGCCTTCTTGGCGGGCGCGGTCTTCTTCGCCGTGGCCTTCTTGGCGGTGGTCTTCTTCGCCGTGGCCTTCTTCGCCGTCGTCTTCTTCGCCGGCGCGGCCTTCTTGGCGGTGGCCTTCTTGGCGGTCGTCTTCTTCGCCGTGGCCTTCTTCGCCGCCGCCTTCTTCGCCGGCGCGGCCTTCTTGGCCGCGGCCTTCTTGGCGGCGGCCTTCTTCGCCGCGGCCTTCTTCACGGTGGGCTTGGCGCCGGTCAGGCTGCCCTTGGGCGCCTTCTTGACGGCCACTTCACCACCCTTGGGGAGCTTCTTCGAGCCGCTCACCAGGTCCTTGAAGCCCTGGCCCGCACGGAAGCGGGGCACCGAGGTCTTCTTGACCCGCACGCGCTCCCCGGTCTGCGGGTTGCGGGCGTAACGGGCCGGGCGGTCGACCTTCTCGAACGAGCCGAATCCGGTGACCGAAACGCGGTCGCCGGAGACAACTGCCCGGACGATTGCGTCCAGTACGGCGTCCACCGCGTCCGCGGCGTTCTGGCGGCCGCCGACCTTGTCGGCAATGGCTTCTACGAGCTGCGCCTTGTTCACGTCTTCCCCTTCGGAGACATTGCTGGAACGAAAGTTTCCAAGCCTTTTCGCACGTTAGGCAGATATATACCGCAAATCAAACACGAAACGGGCTAATCACCCTTGTGCCGCAACGGACTCGACCTTCACGGACTTCCGTCGGCATGCACATCTTCGGGATAACGACCTTCGTCAAGGTCGTGCATGAACCACTCCAGACGCCTTGCCGCGTCCGCAAGATCGTGTTTAGCCGCGGCCGTGATGACGAGCAGCTTCCGGGTCAGCGCCATCCGTACGCCCTCCGGGACTTGCAGTGTCCGCACTCTTGCGTGTGCGTCCTTGAGTCGGTCGGCGACGGAACCGTAGAGCTTGAGTTGGTCGTCGCGTTCCATGCGCTAATTGTGCCATCTGCGGCGAGTTGTCGCTTCACGGGGCCTCAACACCGGCCTCGACACGGCGATGCGCCCCCCGCCAACTGCACAGGGGGCGCATCGTACGCAATAAGCCTTTGAGCCATAAAACCCGAGGTCAGACCTTGATGGTACGCGGTTTGAACACGGGCCTGTTGGCCTCGTAAGCCGCGATCGAAGACTCCTCCCGAAGGGTGAGGCTGATGTCGTCCAGACCCTCCAGGAGTCGCCAACGGGCGTTCTCATCCAGGGTGAAGCCGGCGGTGACACCCTCGGCGCGGACCTCGCGTGCGACCAGGTCGACCGTGACTTCGGCGGTGGGGTTGGACTCCACCAACTGCTGCAGCCGGTCCACGGTCTCCTGCGGCAGGACCACCGTCAGCAGGCCATTCTTCAGGGAGTTGCCCCGGAAGATGTCCGCGAAGCGGGACGAGATGACGGCCCTGAAACCGTAGTTCTGCAGTGCCCAGACCGCGTGTTCGCGGGAGGAGCCGGTGCCGAAGTCGGGGCCGGCCACCAGGACCGTCGCGCCCTTGTACGCCTCCTGGTTGAGGACGAACTCCGGGTCCTTGCGCCACGCTTCGAACAGGCCGTCCTCGAAGCCGTCCCGGGTGACCTTCTTCAGCCAGTGGGCCGGGATGATCTGGTCGGTGTCGACGTTGCTGCGGCGCAGCGGAACGGCCCGGCCGGTGTGGGTGGTGAAAGCTTCCATGGTGTTCAAACTCCCGCGGGCGTGGCGGCGGTGGCGTCGGACAGGTCGGCCGGCGAGGCCAGGTGGCCGAGAACCGCCGTTGCGGCGGCGACCTGGGGCGAAACGAGGTGCGTGCGACCGCCCTTGCCCTGCCGGCCCTCGAAGTTGCGGTTGGAGGTGGACGCGGAGCGCTCACCGGGCGCCAACTGGTCCGGATTCATGCCCAGACACATCGAGCAACCGGCGTGCCGCCATTCGGCGCCGGCGGCCGTGAACACCTTGTCCAGGCCCTCCTCGACGGCCTGGAGGGCGACCCGGACCGAGCCGGGGACCACCAGCATCCGTACGCCGTCGGCGACTTTGCGCTCCTTGAGGATCGCGGCGGCCGAGCGCAGGTCCTCGATACGGCCGTTGGTGCACGAACCTACGAAGACGGTGTCGACGGAGATCTCGCGCAGCGGCTGACCCGCCGTCAACCCCATGTATTCCAGGGCCTTTTCGGCGGCGAACCGCTCCGAGGGGTCCTCGTACGAAGCCGGGTCGGGGACGCGTGCCGAAAGCGGCGCGCCCTGGCCGGGGTTGGTGCCCCAGGTGACGAACGGGGCCAGCGATGCGGCGTCGATGACGACCTCGGCGTCGAAGACCGCGTCGTCGTCGGTGCGCAGCGTCCGCCAGTACGCCACCGCGGCGTCCCAGTCCGCGCCCTGCGGGGCGTGGTCGCGGCCCTGGAGGTAGTCAAAGGTGGTCCGGTCGGGGGCAATCATGCCGGCCCGGGCACCCGCCTCGATCGACATGTTGCAGATGGTCATCCGGGCTTCCATCGACAGCTTCTCGATGGCCGAGCCGCGGTATTCGATGACGTAGCCCTGGCCGCCGCCGGTGCCGATTTCGGCGATGATCGCCAGGATCAGGTCCTTGGCGGTGACGCCGTCGGGCAGTTCGCCGTCGACGGTGATGGCCATGGTCTTGAACGGGGCCATCGGCAGCGTCTGGGTCGCCAGGACGTGCTCGACCTGACTGGTGCCGATGCCGAACGCCAGCGCGCCGAACGCGCCGTGGGTGGAGGTGTGGCTGTCACCGCAGACCACGGTGGTGCCGGGCTGGGTCAGTCCCAACTGCGGTCCCACGACGTGGACAACGCCCTGCTCGACGTCGCCCAGCGGGTGCAGCCGGACGCCGAACTCCGCGCAGTTCTTGCGCAGGGTCTCCAACTGCGTGCGGGAGACCGGGTCCGCGATCGGCTTGTCGATGTCGAGCGTGGGGGTGTTGTGGTCCTCGGTGGCGAGGGTCAGGTCCGTGCGCCGGACCGTGCGACCGGCCTTGCGGAGACCGTCGAACGCCTGCGGGCTGGTGACCTCGTGCAGCAGGTGCAGATCGATGAAGAGGAGGTCGGGCTCGCCTTCCGCGCGCCGGACGACGTGGTCGTCCCAGACCTTCTCCGCAAGTGTCCGTCCCATCGCTTTCCCTCCGGCCGGCCGCAGTGCCGGCCTTGCTCGTGTGTGCGCGGTGACCCGCGAATCTCCCCTGGCGGGCCTGACGCCGGGCCCTGGTCGGGGGCCGCAGCTACAGAGTGACGACTTCGCTGGAAAATTGAACTTGCGTTTCACACTGTGAGACGCGAGTATCGTTGCATGGACAACTCTAGCGGCGTCGGCGTTCTCGACAAGGCGGCTCTGGTTTTGAGCGCTCTGGAGTCCGGTCCGGCCACCCTCGCCGGGCTGGTCGCGGCGACCGGGCTCGCACGACCCACGGCCCACCGGCTGGCCGTGGCACTGGAACACCACCGGATGGTGGCGAGGGACATGCAGGGCCGGTTCATCCTCGGCCCGCGGCTCTCCGAACTGGCCGCGGCGGCCGGCGAGGACCGCCTCCTGGCCACCGCCGGCCCGGTGCTCACGCATCTACGGGACGTGACGGGCGAGAGCGCCCAGCTCTACCGCCGGCAGGGCGACATGCGGATCTGCGTGGCCGCGGCGGAGCGGCTGTCCGGACTGCGGGACACCGTACCGGTGGGCTCCACGCTGACCATGAAGGCCGGTTCGTCGGCCCAGATCCTGATGGCCTGGGAGGAGCCGGAGCGGCTGCACCGCGGCCTCCAGGGCGCCCGCTTCACCGCCACCGCGCTCTCCGGCGTACGGCGCCGCGGCTGGGCCCAGTCGATCGGCGAGCGGGAGCCGGGCGTGGCCTCGGTCTCGGCGCCCGTCCGCGGCCCCTCGAACCGCGTGGTGGCCGCCGTCTCGGTCTCCGGCCCGATCGAGCGGCTGACCCGCCACCCGGGCCGGATGCACGCCCAGGCGGTCATCGACGCCGCCGCCCGCCTCTCCGAGGGCCTGCGCCGCAACGGCGGTTGAGCCCTCACCGGCCGGCCCCGCTCCCCCGCGACGGCCGGCCGGCGTGCCCCGGGCCCGCGCCGAACGCCGCCCCAATTCCCCACGCCGCACGGACAGTTGCGCCAAAAACCGAAGCCGACTGCCAACTCCCCCGCATCGCAGGGCAGTTGACCAACGCCGCCCCCAAGACGCAGAAAAGGCCCTCCGCTTGAAAGCGAAGGGCCTTTCCCTGTGACGTACCCCCGACCGGATTCGAACCGGCGCTACCGCCTTGAGAGGGCGGCGTGCTAGGCCGCTACACAACGGGGGCCTTGCAGATGCTGTGTTTCATTCAAAGCTTCTGCGAGCTGGCCTACCTGGACTCGAACCAAGACTAACTGAACCAGAATCAGTCGTGCTGCCAATTACACCATAGGCCATGGTGGTGTAGACCAGTACCCCCGACCGGATTCGAACCGGCGCTACCGCCTTGAGAGGGCGGCGTGCTAGGCCGCTACACAACGGGGGCCCTAGCGATCCTGCGTGAGTGACAGTGGGTGCGACCCGGACTGCCTCCCCGAGAAGGATCTGTACCCCCGACCGGATTCGAACCGGCGCTACCGCCTTGAGAGGGCGGCGTGCTAGGCCGCTACACAACGGGGGCCTTGCAGATGAGCTCTGCGAGCTGGCCTACCTGGACTCGAACCAAGACTAACTGAACCAGAATCAGTCGTGCTGCCAATTACACCATAGGCCATCAAAGCGCAACCCCCGGAGCCGGGGGCTTCTCCTTGATCTGCGCTTTCCGGTCCGGGCCTTTCGGCCCTCTCGGGCGGCGCAGGAAGAACATTACCTGATCGTGGGGGGTGCTCCAAAACCGATAAGCCCGCGCACCAGCTCGGGGAGCTCGGCCAGCCCGCGGATGCGGTGCACGCCCGGTGGCGGCGGCTCGTTGGTGTCCGCGCGGTCCAGCCATACGGGCACCAGACCGGCGTCCCGGGCGCCCAGACCGTCGAGGTCGAGGCGGTCGCCGACGTAGAGCACGTCGGTCGGGGGCAGTGCGAGGGCGGCGCAGGCCGCGGCGAACGCCTCCGGGGCGGGCTTGGCGTGGCCCAGGGCGTCGGCGCACAGGACCGCCTCGAAGTGCTCCCGGATGCCCAGGGTCGTCAGCTTGCGCTCCTGGCTGGCGGTCGAGGAGTTGGAGAGCATCGCCTGGCGGACCAGGGGGGCCAGCGCCTCCAGGGCCGGCACGGAGTCCGGGAACAGCCGCCAGGCGGCCTCGTACTGGGTGACGTAGCGGCCGAACCAGGCGTCGGCCTCCGCGTCGCTGAGCGGGGTGCCCAGGAACGTGCGGGCGCGGGCCCTGCGGTGTTCCTGGAAGCCCAGTTCGCCGGCGAGGAAGCGGGCGAACTCGGCCTCCATGACCGCGCGCCAGCGGGCCAGGGCGGTCTCCTCGCCGCCGTACGCGGCCAGCAGCCCCTCGGTGCGCAGGTGTCTCAGGACGCCGGCGCGGTCGGAACCGGTGTAGTCGAAGAGGGTGTCGTCGAGGTCCCAGAGGACGGCACGCAGGGGCATGGTGGGAATCTTGCGTCCGGTGGGCGGGGCGGGCAAGGGGGAACTGCGGCGGGGGGACGCGAACGGGCCCGGAAGCGCGGTGGCTTCCAGGCCCGTGGGCCCCGTGGGGTGTGGCCAGTCAGCCGGCCAGCTTGGCCAGGGCCGCGTCGACGCGGGCGAGCGTGCGCTCCTTGCCGAGGATCTCCAGGGACTCGAAGAGCGGCAGGCCGACGGTGCGGCCGGTGACGGCGACCCGGACCGGGGCCTGGGCCTTGCCCAGCTTGAGGCCGTGCTGCTCGCCGGCGGCGAGGACGGCCTCCTTGAGCGGCTCGGGGCCGGACGTCCAGTCGGCGGCGGCCAAGTTGGCGCGGGCGGTGGTGAGCAGGGCCACCGGGTCGCCCTTCATGGCCTTCGTCCAGGACGCCTCGTCCTCGACCGGCTCCTTGCGGAAGAGGAAGTCGACGTTGGCGGTGATGTCCGAGAGGACGGTGAGGCGGGTCTGGGCGTGCGGGGCGATGGCCTCCCACGCGGCCCGGTCGAAGTCCTCGGGCTCCCAGTTGGCGAACGGGGCGGTCAGCCAGGGCTCGCAGGCCGCGATGAAGTCCTTCAACTCCAGCCGGCGGATGTGCTCGGCGTTGATCGCCTCGGCCTTCTTGAGGTCGAAGCGGGCCGGGTTGGCGTTGACGTCCGCGATGTCGAACTTCTCGATCATCTCGGGGATGGTGAAGACGTCCTGGTCCGCGGAGAACGACCAGCCCAGCAGGGAGAGGTAGTTGAGCAGGCCCTCGGGGAGGAAGCCGCGCTCGCGGTAGAGGTTGAGGTTGGCCTGCGGGTCGCGCTTGGAGAGCTTCTTGTTGCCCTCGCCCATGACGTAGGGCAGGTGGCCGAACTCCGGGACGGCGGAGGCGATGTCGAGCTCGATCAGGGCCCGGTAGAGGGCGATCTGACGGGGGGTGGAGGAGAGCAGGTCCTCGCCGCGCAGGACGTGGGTGATCCCCATCAGGGCGTCGTCGACCGGGTTGACCAGGGTGTACAGCGGTGCGCCGTTGGCGCGGACGATGCCGTAGTCCGGGACGTTCTCCGGGGTGAAGGTCAGCTCGCCGCGGACCAGGTCGGTGAAGGTGATCGGCTCGTCGGGCATCCGGAAGCGGATGATCGAGGTGCGACCCTCGGCCTCGTAGGCGGCCTTCTGCTCGGCGGTCAGCTCGCGGCAAGTGCCGTCGTAGCCGGAGGGCTTGCCGGCCTTGCGGGCGGCGTCGCGGCGGGCGTCGAGCTCCTCGGTGGTGCAGTAGCACGGGTAGGCGTGGCCGGCGGCGAGCAGCTTCAGCGCGACGTCCTTGTAGAGGTCCATCCGCTGCGACTGACGGTAGGGCTCGTGGGGGCCGCCGACCTCGGGGCCCTCGTCCCAGTCGAAGCCGAGCCAGTGGAACGAGTCCAGCAGCTGGTTGTAGGACTCCTCGGAGTCGCGGGCCGCGTCGGTGTCCTCGATCCGGAAGACCAGCTGGCCGCCGGTGTGGCGCGCGTAGGCCCAGTTGAACAGGGCGGTGCGGACCAGGCCGACGTGGGGGTTGCCGGTTGGGGAGGGACAGAAACGTACGCGGACGGGGGTTCCGGGGGTCGCGTTAGCCACGCTTGATCACCTTGTTGGTGAGAGTGCCGATGCCTTCGATGGTGACGGCGACCGTGTCGCCGACGTTGAGCGGGCCGACCCCGGCCGGGGTGCCCGTGAGGACGACGTCGCCGGGGAGCAGCGTCATCGCCTCGGTGATGTGCACGATCAGGTCCTCGATCGGGCGGACCATGTCGCTGGTGCGGCCGAGTTGGCGCTGTTCGCCGTTGACGGTGCACTGGATGGTCAGGCCCGCGGCGACCGCCGCCGGGTCCAGGTCCGTCTCGATCCAGGGACCGAGCGGGCAGGAGCCGTCGAAGCCCTTGGCCCGGGCCCACTGCTTCTCGGTGCGCTGGACGTCGCGCGCGGTGACGTCGTTGGCGCAGGTGTAGCCGAGGATGACGTCGGCCACCCGCTCGCGGGGCACCTCGCGGCACATCCGGCCGATGACGACGGCGAGTTCGGCCTCGTGGTGCACCTCCTGGGAGAAGGAGGGGTAGGCGAGCGGGTCGCCGGGGCCGATCACCGAGGTCGACGGCTTGAAGAAGGTGACCGGGGTCTCGGGGACCTCGTTGCCCAGTTCGGCGGCGTGCTCGGCGTAGTTGCGCCCCACGCCGACGACCTTGTTGGGGAGGACCGGGGGCAACAGGCGGACCTTGTCGAGGGGGACCTTCTGGCCCGAGCGCTCGAATTCCGCGAACGGATGTCCTTTGATGACGTCGAGTTCGTCCCCTTCGAGGACCCCGAAACCGACGGTGCCGTCGATGGAGAATCTGGCGATGCGCACGGGTTGCCGCTGCCCCTCATGATCACTGGCCGGAGTTGACACTCCAGGCTATCGCGGGGACCTGGGCGGGCCGCCGCCCATTTAGGCCGGGACGTCCTGCTTCGGGAGGTCGTTGAGGACGGTGCGGCGGGGGTTGGCGGTCTGGCGGGGCAGTTCGACGGTGTGCTCCTGCGTCTCCGGGGCGTCGAGCTCGTCGGCGTCCTTGAGGTGGGCCAGGGTGGTGCGCCGCGGGTTGGCTATGTTGCGGAACATCATCGTCGTCTTCACTGCGGTATGCCTCGCGTCGGGTCGGGAGATTGCTGGCAAGAGTTGCGAACGTTGCATTTCTGCGCGTTGTCGTTTTGCGCAACTGTGTAAAGCGTCAGGCTAAGCGCGCTATTCCCTGCGGATCCGCGGGAAACTCGGCGATCTTCCTGTGAGTTTCCTCACGGAGGGTGTGACATATGCCGCATTTCCCATGATCAACATCCATGGTCGAAACGGACATTGGCGGATTGAACCGCACGTTCCGCTCCTGATCACCGCACCTGGGACAGGGGGCGAGGGTGGCCGACTCGCGGACATAAGTCCGAATTCGACGGTGGCGTCTTCTACCGGTCGTAACGCATTCCATACATTGCGTCACCCATGTCACAGCGACCCACTCCGCCCTTGTTGGAGATCCTGCACTGTGCTGGAATTCCACGGACCGCCGCACATTTCCGCCGGCGCGCAGGGCGCGAAGAAGCGCCGCGCGGTGGCGCCGCCCTCTCGGCCAGAGGGGACGGCACACCGGTCATCACGACCGCCTTGGGGGCTTCGCGGTCCCCTCCGACTCGACACCGTCCTGCCGTCTCGCGGTGGGACGCCTGGTCCAGAGGTTGCGACGCTAGTGCAGGGACGTTTCAAGAGGGATGGCAACGCTGCGGCGGACCCGGAGCTGCGCGGTGAGACAGACCGCAGTCAGACGCCGGGCGAGGACGCCGCGGACGGCGGCAAGCCCAAGAACGGCCCCAGCGGGCCCGGCAGTCGAATAGCGCTGCGCAACTGGCGCATCAGCACCCGCCTGGTTTCCCTGCTGGCCCTTCCCGTCGTCGCCGCGACGACTCTGGGTGCCCTGCGCGTCAACACCGAGCTGGAAAACATGGACCAGCTCTCCAAGATGCAGCTGCTGACGCAGATGACGCGGCAGGCCACCGAGTTGGCCGACGCGCTGCAGGCGGAGCGGGACAAGTCGGCCGGTCCGCTGGCCGGCAGCGGCAACGTCAAGGACGACGCCAACGTGGTCGCCCCGCGCGAGGCCACCAACCGCGCCAAGGTCTCCTTCAACCAGGCCACCGACGACATCAAGGGCGACGACGCCACGATGGCCGGTGTCCGGGCGACCATCCTGGAGATCGGCCGCCAGCTCAACACCCTCAACGAGATCCGCGCCAACGCCTACAAGGACGACAACAACGTCGCGCGGACCGTCAACGCCTACAACCAGCTGATCACGTCCCTGCTGGACCTCTCGCAGGACATGGCGCAGGCCACCAGCAACCCGGAGATGATCCGCTCCACCCGTGCCCTGGCCGCGTTCTCGTCGGCCAAGGAGTACGCGTCGATCCAGCGCGCCCTGGTCAGTGCCGGCCTGGCGCACTCCGGCGGCCCGCAGCTGTCCGCCAACGACCGGCAGGCCGGCCGCACCGCCGAGGACGACGAGAAGGCCGCCCGGGACCGCTTCTCGCAGATCTACAGCGGCAACGCCGGCTCGCTCACCAGCGGCCTGGACGGCCACAATGACGAGATCAAGGCCGCCTCCGCGTTCGCGCACCGCGTCTTCGCCACCGGCGGCGGCATCCGCAGCCAGGACTACAAGTACCTGGACTGGTACGACTCCGACACCGTCAAGATCGACGAGATGTCGCGCATCGAGGACACCCTGCTGTCCGAGATGGACCAGAAGGCACGCGAGCTGCGCAACACCGCGACCCAGGACGCCATCCTCAACGGTGCGGTGATCCTGCTGGTCCTCGGCGTCTCGCTGGTCGGCGCGTTCGTCGTGGCCCGCTCCATGGTCCGCTCGCTGCGCCGCCTTCAGGACACCGCGCAGCGGGTCTCCCAGGACCGGCTGCCCGAACTGGTCAAGCAGCTCTCGGAGTCGGACCCGCAGGACGTCGACACCTCCGTCGAGTCGGTCGGTGTGCACAGCCGGGACGAGATCGGCCGGGTGGCCGCGGCCTTCGACGAGGTGCACCGCGAGGCGGTCCGGCTGGCGTCCGAGCAGGCGCTGCTGCGGGGCAACGTCAACGCGATGTTCACCAACCTCTCGCGCCGCTCCCAGGGTCTGATTCAGCGTCAGCTCTCGCTGATCTCCGAACTGGAGTCCCGTGAGGCCGACCCGGACCAGCTCTCCTCGCTCTTCAAGCTGGACCACCTCGCGACCCGTATGCGCCGAAACGGCGAGAACCTCCTGGTCCTCGCCGGTGAGGAGCCGGGCCGCCGGTGGACCCGCCCGGTCCCGCTGGTCGACGTGCTCCGCGCCGCCGCGTCCGAGGTGGAGCAGTACGAGCGGATCGAGCTGAACGCGGTCCCGCAGACCGAGGTCGCCGGCCGGGTCGTCAACGACCTGGTGCACCTCCTCGCCGAGCTGCTGGAGAACGCCACCTCGTTCTCCTCGCCGCAGACCAAGGTCAAGGTGACCGGTCACGCGCTGCCCGACGGCCGCGTCCTGGTCGAGATCCACGACACCGGCATCGGCCTCTCCCCCGAGGACCTGTCGGCGATCAACGAGCGGCTGGCCAGCCCGCCGACCGTGGACGTCTCGGTCTCCCGGCGGATGGGTCTGTTCGTGGTCGGCCGGCTGTCGCTGCGGCACGGCATCCGCATCCAGCTGCGGCCCTCCGACTCCGGCGGCACCACCGCCCTGGTCATGCTGCCGGTCGACGTCGCCCAGGGCGGCAAGAAGCCGGCGCCGAGCACCGCCAAGAGCCCCTCGGAGGGCGGTGGAACGCCCACCAGCCGGCTCGCCGGGCTCCAGCCGCGCGGCCAAGTCGGCTCCGGTCCCGGTGGGCGGCCCCCGCTGCCCGGCCGCGGTGGCCCCGGTGGTGCCCCCAACGCCTTCGGTGCGCCGGCGCCCGGCGGGCGCAGCACCGCGCCGTCCGCCCCGGCGGCCGGCGGCGAGGCCCGCCCGGCCGGCGACGGCTCCCGGCCCGCGCTGCCGGTGCGCGGCGCGGACGCGGGCCGCGGCGCCGAGGAGGCCCGCACCCCGACCGTGGCCCCGCCCGCCGGCCTGCCCCCGCGCGAGGAGCGCCCGCAGCTGCCGACCCGGCAGTCGGGCCCGGCGGCCGAACTCCCGGGCGGCGGCGCCGGATCGGCCCCCGCCGACCCCGCGCGGCCGGACGACGCGCCACTGGGCGTGCGCCGGGACCGCGGCGCCAACGACGACTGGCCGCTGGCGCCCCGCGAGGCCCAGGACCACCCGCGCGGCCACGAGGAGCCGGAGACCACCGACCCCTTCCAGCGGTCCGCACCGGCCGCCGGCCCCGGCGACACCGCCGCGTTCCCCCGGCCCGACTTCGGCGGACCGCGGCCGGGCGGGGCACAGGGCGCGCAGCCGAACGACGCCCCGGCCGCCGCTGGCCCCGAGCCGACCCGCGCGGCCGGCGGGCCCGGCGACACCGGGCAGTTCCCGCAACCCGACGCGCACACCGGCCAGTTCGCGCGGCCCGAGCAGGACACCGGGCAGCACCCGCGCCCCGACGCCGACACCGGGCAGTTCGACGCCGGTCCGTTCGACGCCGGCCGGGTGGAGACCACCGGGCAGTTCCCGCACCCCGAGAGCGAGCCGGCCGAGCCGACCGGTCGGGCGCCGCGGCCTCAAGCCGGTCGGTCCCCGGCGGCCGAAGGCCCGCTCGGCGGCGACCCGTTGCGCGACCCGCTCGACGGCGACCCCGGCGACGGCGCCGGCGACATCCGCACCCCGATCTTCGACACCATCGAGTCCAACTGGTTCAACACCCCGGCCGCGGCGGCCGCAGGTGTGCCGCCGCTGCCGCGCCGCGGCGCCCCCGAGGACGGCGGCACGCCGGACGGCGGCACGCCGGCCGACGGTGCCCGCCCGGGCGCCCCGGCCGACGCGAACGCGCAGTGGCGGACCTCGCCGAACGACGAGGTGTGGCGGCAGGCCGAGCAGGTCCGCCAGCCGGCCTCGGGCGGGGTCACCACGTCCGGGCTGCCCCGTCGGGTGCCGCGCGCCAACCTGGTCGCCGGCACCGCGCAGCAGCAGCCCCCGCAGGGCGGTCCGCAGGTCTCCCGCGCACCCAGTGACGTGCGCGGCCGGCTGACCAATCTCCGTCGGGGCATCCAACAGGGCCGGCAGGCCGGGACGTCGTCCACCGGCACCCACGGCACTGTCGATCCCACTCACCAGCAGGAGCGTTAGTTGAGTCCGATGAGCCAGGCGGCGCAGAATCTGAACTGGTTGATCACCAACTTCGTGGAGAACACCCCCGGGGTGTCCCACACGGTGGTGGTCTCCGCGGACGGACTGCTCCTCGCGATGTCCGAGGGTTTCCCCCGTGACCGTGCCGATCAACTGGCGGCGGTGGCCTCCGGGTTGACGTCGCTGACCTCCGGCGCGTCCCGCATCTTCGAGGGCGGGACCGTCAACCAGACCGTGGTGGAGATGGAGCGCGGCTTCCTCTTCATCATGTCGATCTCCGACGGATCGTCGCTGGCCGTACTGGCGCACCCCGAGTGCGACATCGGCCTCGTCGGTTACGAGATGGCCCTGTTGGTCGACCGCGCGGGCACCGTCCTGACGCCCGACCTGCGGGCAGAACTGCAGGGCAGCCTGCTGAACTGAGTGCCCGCGGCGTCCGCAGCGCCGCACCGCACCCGGTGACCCCTCATCCATCCGAGCCGCACCCCCCACCGGCCCAACCCGACGACCGACTTGTTGTCCCGTCCGGAGGACCCATGACCCCGCCACCCGCCACTTCCGGCCCGTACGGTGCCTACAGCTCAGCGCCGTACGGGAGCGAAGGTGACCAGCCGTTGGTGCGCCCGTACGCCATGACCGGAGGCCGGACCCGGCCGCGCTACCAGCTCGCCATCGAGGCGCTGGTCAGCACCACGGCCGACCCGTCCCAACTCCCCGGTCTGCTGCCCGAGCACCAGCGGATCTGCCACCTGTGCCGCGAGGTGAAGTCGGTGGCGGAGGTCTCCGCGCTGCTGCACATCCCGCTCGGCGTGGCCCGGATTCTGGTGGCGGACCTGGCGGAGGCCGGGATGGTGGCGATCCACCAGCCGGGCGGCAGCGGCGAGGCGGGCGGCACGCCGGACGTGACGCTGTTGGAGAGGGTGCTCAGTGGACTTCGCAAGCTCTAGCGGTGCAGCCCGCTCCACCACCTCGGCGAAGATCGTGGTGGCGGGCGGCTTCGGCGTGGGCAAGACCACGTTCGTCGGGGCCGTCTCAGAGATCAACCCGCTGCGCACCGAAGCCGTGATGACCTCGGCGTCGGCCGGCATCGACGACCTCAGCCACGTCCAGGACAAGACGACCACGACCGTGGCGATGGACTTCGGCCGCATCACGCTGGACGAGGACCTGATCCTGTACCTCTTCGGTACGCCCGGTCAGGACCGCTTCTGGTTCATGTGGGACGACCTGGTCCGCGGCGCCATCGGCGCGGTCGTCCTGGTCGACACCCGCCGCCTCGCCGACTGCTTCCCGGCCGTCGACTACTTCGAGAACAGCGGCCTGCCCTTCGTCATCGCCCTCAACGGCTTTGAAGGGCACCAGCCGCACGGTCCTGACGAGGTGCGCGAGGCGCTCCAGATCGGCCCCGGGACCCCGATCATCACCACCGACGCCCGCCACCGCGCGGAGGCCAAGAGCGCGCTGATCACGCTCGTCGAACACGCGCTGATGGCCCGGCTGCGCTAGCCCCGGCCGTACGGCCCGCGCGTCATACGGCGCGGGCCGTACGGCAGTTGTTCCCGCGTGGGTGTCATCGGGGTTGCGGGCTGCCCGGGTTCGGTTCCCATACACCGCCGCAGTGATCTGTGTCCTTCGACACGCCCGTAAAGGGCTTCATAACGTTTCGACAGTGAATCGGCGCGCTTTCGACACCCCATGCGCATGACCGGCTTCGCTGCGCTCACATTTCTCCCGCCTTTTGCCGCGCCTCGCCCTTAACGCCCCTTTTATCTTGCGGTCTTCAAGGGTTGCTGGGGCTCCGCTCAGTGTTTGGAACGCACCGCCCTGACGTGCTGAAATTCGCTGAACTCCGGAGTAGTAACGCCCAGAAGAAACGGCACTGCGCGACCGTGCCGTCGCCGAGAGGTTGTTGGTCGAGTGAGGCGAAGCACGACGAGCCCCGAGCCGCAGGAACCGCGGCGGGGTAACTTCACGCCGCCGCCCCGCGGTGGTACTGCACCGGCCGCCGAAGCAACCGCGCCTCCCGCGGAAAAGCCGCAGGTCAGCGGCAGCAAGTACGCCCCGCGCAACTGGCGGGTGGCCACCCGGCTCAACGCCATCTTGCTGATCCCCGTCCTCGTCGGCCTGGTCTTCGGCGGGCTGCGGGTCAACAACTCTTTCGGCACCTGGCAGGACGCCCGGGACGCCGAGAACACCGCCAAGCTCGTTCGCGCCGCGCTTTCCTACAGCAACGCCCTCATCGACGAGCGGGACCGCACCGCCACCCCGCTGCTCAAGGGCCACAAGGACGACCCGGCCGTCCAGGAGGCGCGGGACGCCACCGACGCCGCCGGCAAGGCGTTCCACGAGGCCGCCAAGGACATCCCGGACAAGCCGGGCCTGAAGCGCCGGATGGCGCTCTTCCAGAAGACCGAGCCGAAGCTGGCGCAGCTCCGCCAGGCCGCCTTCACCAGCAAGCTCACCGGCGTGCAGACCGAAGAGGGCTACGTCGAGATCCAGCACCCGCTGATGGAGTTCGCCAACGAACTCGGCCTGGGCACCGGCAACATCACCTCCTACGGGCGCACCGTCTACGCCGTCTCGCTGGCGAAGGCCGCCGAGTCGTTGGAGCGTTCCATCGGCACCCACCTCCTGGTCGCCCCGGCGTCCCCGCAGGGCGGCAAGGAGCACAAGGCGCAGCTGACCGCGTTCGCCTCGTACCGCTACCTGGAGGGCATCGCCATCGGCGAGTACACCTCCGGCGGGACGCCCGAGGACGTGCAGCGGCTGAAGGACGACGCCGCCGGTCTCCAGCGGGCGGCGCAGGCCCAGATGGACCGGGCCAAGTCGCAGGCGGAGGCGGCCGGTCAGCAGTTCCGCACCCCGCCGTCCATGGACCAGATGTCCACCCTGATCGCCTCGGGCGCCGCGCCGGACGCGCTGGCCACCAAGGGCGTCACCCCGGACGCGTACTTCCGCGCCGCCACCGGCAAGTTCGACATGTACCGGTCCATCGAGAAGGACCTGGCGGACAAGGCGGTGAACGAGGCGGCGCAGATCTCCTCGGACGCCAAGTGGTCCATCTTCGTCGACTCCGGCATCGTGCTGGCCGCGCTGGCCGCCGCATTCATCGTGGCCGGGCTGATGGCCCGCCGGATGAGCCGCAACATGCAGGCGCTGCGCAACGCGGCGTTCGGCATCGCCGAGCAGCGGCTGCCGCTGCTGGTCGACCAGCTCTCGCGCACCGAGCCGGGCCGGGTCGACACCCGCGTGACGCCGATCCCGATCGCCACCACCGACGAGATCGGCGAGGTCGCCCGCGCCTTCGACCAGGTGCACCGCGAGGCGGTCCGGCTCGCCGCCGAGCAGGCGCTGCTGCGCGGCAACGTCAACGCGATCTTCACCAACCTCTCGCGCCGCAACCAGGGTCTGATCGAGCGTCAACTGGAGCTGATCACCGGCCTGGAGAACAACGAGGCCGACCCGGACCAGCTGGAGAACCTCTTCCGGCTCGACCACCTCGCCACCCGCATGCGCCGCAACGGCGAGAACCTCCTGATCCTCGCGGGCGAGGAGCCCGGCCGCCGCTGGAACCAACCGGTGCCGCTGATCGACGTGTTGCGCGCGGCCACCTCCGAGGTCGAGTCCTACGAGCGGATCGAGCTCAGCGGCGTCCCCGAGAGCGAGATCCACGGCACCGCGGTGACCGACCTGGTGCACCTGCTCTCCGAACTCCTGGAGAACGCCACCACGTTCTCCTCCCCGCAGACCAAGGTGCGGGTGGCCGCGACCCGGCTGCCCGACGGCCGGGTCATGATCGAGATCCACGACAAGGGCATCGGGCTGACCCCCGAGGACTTCGCGGACATCAACCACAAGCTGGCCAACCCGCCGAGCGTGGACGCCGCGGTCTCCCAGCGGATGGGCCTGTTCGTGGTCGGCCGGCTGGCCGACCGGCACGGCATCCGGGTCCAGTTGCGCCCCTCGGGCGAGCAGGCCGGCACCACGTCGCTGGTCATGCTGCCGGAGGCGATCACCCACGGCGGTGGCGGCGACGAGCAGTTCGACGACACCTTCACCGTCTCCCGGATCGTCCCCGAGCACCAGCAGACCGCCTACCAGGACGACGCCCGTACCGCGGCGGAGCTCGGCTTCGACGACGGCCTCCAGGGGCCCGCGGCGGAGTTGGACCCGGTGGGTCGCTCGCTGCTGCGCGAGGAGCGCCGCGCGGCCCTGGAGGCGCAGGCCGCCGCCGGGCAGTCCGGGCCCCAACAGGCCGACACCCGACCGCTGTTCCGCGACGAGGCGACCGACGGCTTCCGGCAGCACGCCGCACCGTATGCGGAGCCCGGCCAGCCGCTCTACGACGACCGCTCCTACGGTGGTGAGGCGTTCGCCGCCCCGAACCCGACGGAGACCACCGGCCAGTACCCGTACGCCCCGCAGGACCCCGGTCACGTGGACGGCTGGGCCCCGCAGGAGGCCGGCCGGGTCGACGGCTGGGCCCCGCAGGAAACCGGCCAGGTGAACGAGTGGGCCGAACCCGCCGCGCACCAGGGGTACTTCGGAACGGAAGCGGAATCTGACCGGAATCCAACTGCCGCTCCCGCGGATGCCTCTGAGCGCGTAACATTCGAGCGTCCCGGCCCCTCCGCGAGCACGGTCCAGTCGCTGACCGACGCCGGTCTTCCGCTGCGCGGAGCCGACTCACCGCAGGATCAGCAGCAGGCGGCACCGGAGAGCGGCCAGGACGACGGCTCCGCTTGGCGCAGCGAGAACGACGATCGCTGGCAGCGGGCGGGGCGACTGCGCCAGCCGTCGGCGGGCGGGGTCACCGCTTCCGGTCTTCCCCGGCGGGTGCCCAAGGCCAACTTGGTCGAGGGCACCGCGGAGCAGACCACGCAGGGCGGCCCCCAGGTCTCCCGCGCTCCGGAGGACGTCCGCGGCAGGCTGAGCAATCTGCGCCGCGGTGTCCAGCAGGGGCGCAGCGCCGGCACCGGCACGGACCCCTCCCCGGGGGTCCCCCAGAATGACCAACAGGGCTTCGGCCCCGGCAGCACCTACGATCAGGAGCGTTAGTGTGAGCCCGATGAGCCAGGCGGCGCAGAATCTGAACTGGTTGATCACCAACTTCGTGGAGAACACCCCCGGGGTGTCCCACACGGTCGTGGTCTCCGCGGACGGTCTCCTCCTCGCGATGTCCGAGGGCTTCCCCCGCGACCGCGCCGATCAACTGGCGGCGGTGGCCTCCGGGTTGACGTCGCTGACCTCCGGCGCGTCCCGCATCTTCGAGGGCGGGAGCGTCAACCAGACCGTGGTGGAGATGGAGCGCGGCTTCCTCTTCATCATGTCCGTCTCCGACGGATCGTCGCTGGCCGTGCTGGCGCACCCCGAGTGCGACATCGGCCTCGTCGGTTACGAGATGGCCCTGTTGGTCGACCGCGCGGGCACCGTCCTGACGCCCGACCTGCGGGCAGAACTGCAGGGCAGCCTTCTCAACTAGCAGACAGGCAGTGCGTTTCCCGCCACCGCACCATAGGGTTCGGTGGCGCGACCGGCGTCAGATAGGCAAGTTGGAGGAGGAAACGTGGCAACGCCCCCTAGCGGTTACCCGTATGGATCCGGACAGCAGTCCGGCCCCCAGGGCGAGACCCATCACAACCGCTTCAACTTCCCGTCTGCGCCCAGCCGCAGGCCGCAGCGCCCCGCTCAGCAGCAGGGCCCGTACCGCCCCCAGCCTTACGGGCCCCCGCCGACCGAGCCCTCGCCGTACGACCAGCCGCAGCCGCCGCGCATCCAGCCGGTGCAGCCGCCGCGGCCGGCGCCCGAGCCCGCCCCCACGGGCGGAGCGAGCAATCCGCTCGTGCGCCCGTACGCGATGACCGGGGGCCGGACCCGGCCGCGCTACCAGCTCGCGATCGAGGCGCTGGTCAGCACGACCGCGGATCCCGCGAAGCTGCAGGGCCAGTTGCCGGAGCACCAGCGCATCTGCCACCTCTGCCGCGAAATCAAATCGGTTGCCGAGATCTCGGCCCTCCTCTCCATCCCCCTCGGCGTCGCCCGGATCCTCGTCGCCGACCTGGCGGAGGCCGGACTCGTCGCCATCCATCAGCCCGGCGGGGACGAGACCGCCGGCGGACAGCCAGATGTGACACTGCTCGAAAGGGTGCTCAGTGGACTTCGCAAGCTCTAGCGGTGCAGCCCGCTCCACCACCTCGGCGAAGATCGTGGTGGCGGGCGGCTTCGGCGTGGGCAAGACCACGTTCGTCGGGGCCGTCTCAGAGATCAACCCGCTGCGCACCGAAGCCGTGATGACCTCCGCTTCGGCGGGCATCGACGACCTCACGCACGCACCGGACAAGACGACCACGACCGTGGCGATGGACTTCGGCCGCATCACCCTGGACCAGGACCTGATCCTGTACCTCTTCGGTACGCCCGGTCAGGACCGCTTCTGGTTCATGTGGGACGACCTGGTCCGCGGCGCCATCGGCGCGGTCGTCCTGGTCGACACCCGCCGCCTCGCCGACTGCTTCCCGGCCGTCGACTACTTCGAGAACAGCGGCCTGCCCTTCGTCATCGCCCTCAACGGCTTCGACGGGCACCAGCCCTACACGCCCGACGAGGTCCGTGAGGCGCTGCAGATCGGCCCGGACGCGCCGATCATCACCACCGACGCGCGGCACCGGAGCGAGGCCAAGAGCGCGCTGATCACGCTCGTGGAGCACGCGCTGATGGCCCGGCTGCGCTGACGGCCCGGTGCCGGCATCTGGCCGGCCCACGCGCCGAGTTGACGAAGGCCCCCGCACACCTGCCAGGTGCGGGGGCCTCGTCGTGTCGCCGGCCGGTCAGCGCAGGGTGCTGCCGACGGCGGTGAGCAGCAGCGCGAGCGAGACCGCGCCGGCGTCCGGGTGGCCGTAGCCGAGCGCCCCCATGCGGGCCGCGCGGCCGCGGGCCGGGGTGAGGTGGGCGGTGTCCGCGGCGGCCCGGGTGGCGGCCTCCGCGGCGGCCTGCCACGCCTTGGGCAGGCCCTCCGCGGCGCGGGCCCGCAGCTCGCGCCGGAACGGGTCCAGGGCGTCCAGCATGGTCTTCTCCCCCACGGCGGCGCCGCCGAGTTCGCCGACGGCCCGCTGAGCGGCGTCCACCGCGTCCGCGAGCAGCGCGGCGCCGCGGGCGTCCTCGGGGGCCCGGAGCAGAACGGCGCCGGTCTCGGCCAACAGGGCGCCGTACAGCGCCCCGGAGGCACCCCCGGAGGCGTCGGCCAGCGCCAGCCCGGCGGCGAGCAGCGCGGTCCCGGCCGACCGCGGGTCGTCGGCCGGCCCCGGCTCGGCCGTGGCGGCGGCCGCGGCGGCGGCCCGCAGCCCGCGGACGATGCCGATCCCGTGGTCCCCGTCGCCGGCCACCGCGTCCAGCCGCCCCAACTCCTCCTCGTTGGCCGCGACGAGCTCCAGCGCGGCATGCAACGCCGCCGCCACGGGCAGACCCCCACCGGGGGTTGTGCCGTCCCCTAGGGGCGCCGCGCCCCCCGCCCCTACGGGCCCGCCCACCACCGTGCCCGCGCTCGCCCCCGGCTCCTCCAGGTCCCCCGACTCCCCCGCCCCGTCGGCCCGTTGGTCGTCCTCGGGCCCGTACGCCCCGGGCAGGCTGCGGAACGCCGGGGTGTCGCAGGGCGCGTCGTAGAGGGCGGCCAGTTCGTCGTCGAGGGACATCAGCGACAGCGAGACCCCGGCCATGTCGAAGGAGGTCACGAACTCCCCCACCTCCGGCCGGAACGGGCGCAGACCGGCCGCCCGCAGCCGCCGGTTGACCTGCCGGTACACCACGAACATCTCCTCGCACTTGGTGCGCCCCAGCCCGTTGAGGAGCACCGCGACCCGGCCGTCCCCAACGGGCAGCTCCGGCAGCAGGTTTCCGACCAGCTCGTCGGCCAGCTCCGCAGCCGTGAGCTGTCGGGTGGTGCGCAGCCCCGGTTCGCCGTGGATGCCCATGCCCAGCTCGGTGGTGCCGCCGTTGACGGTGAACAGCGGCTCGGCCGCGCCCGGGAGGGTGCAGCCGGCGAACGCGGCGGCGAAGGTGCGGGTGTGGTCGTTGGCGCGGGCCGCGAGGTGGGCGACGGAGTCCAGGTCGTCGCCGCGCTCGGCGGCCGCGCCGGCGACCTTGAAGACGAAGAGGTCGCCGGCCACCCCGCGCCGGTCCCGGGACGGGTCGATCGGCTGGCCCTCCACCGGCGGCGGCCCGCTGGCCACGTCGTCGGTGACCAGCACCGTCCGGGTCGGCACGCCCTCGGCCGCGAGCCGCCGCGCGGCCAGCCCGAAGTGCATCACGTCGCCCGCGTAGTTGCCGTAGCTGAGCAGCACGCCGGCGCCGCCGTCCGCGGCCCGGACGGTGCGGTAGACCTGCTCGGCGCTGGGGCTGGCGAAGACGTCGCCGACCGCCGCGGCGTCCGCGAGCCCGGGCCCCACCAGCCCCGCGAAGGCCGGGTAGTGGCCGGAGCCGCCGCCGATGACGACCGCGACCTTGCCGGGGCGCGGCGCGTGGCGGCCGACGATGCCGAAGGCGCCCGGGACCCGGCGGACCGTGCGCGCATAGGCGTCGGCCAGCCCCTCCAGCCAGTCCTCGCGGAAGGTCTCCAGGTGGTGTCCGAGGCCGGCGGGTTCGGTCGTCATCAGGCACACTCCTTTGTTTCTGTCCCTGTTGGATTTAACACCCAGATCACAGATACGTCACCCTTGGCGGCCGAAACACCGCGCAATCCTGTGAGAATTGCCGCCAAGAAAACCCTGCATCACACCTTGCATGTGAACTTCACAGGATTCATGCTGCTCCCATCACACCCGCACCCGCCGGAGGCGTGCAATGGCAGCATCCCCTCTCCTCGACCGGATCGGCATCCCCAAGGCCCTGGTCTTCGGCTATCTCGGCGTGTTGCTGTTCATGGTCGGCGACGGGGTGGAGTCCGGCTTCATCGCGCCGTTCATGGCCGACCACGGCGCCGGCACCGAGGTCCGCGCCTCCTACGTCATCACCGCCTACGGCATCACCGTGATGCTCGCCTCCTGGCTCTCCGGCGCCCTCTCCGACCTGTGGGGCCCACGCCGGGTGATGCAACTGGGCCTGGCCGTCTGGATCGTCTTCGACGTCCTCTACCTCACCCTCGCCCTCGGCCCGCAGAACTACCCGCTGATGCTGGTCTTCTACGGCCTCCGCGGCTTCGGCTACCCGCTCTTCGCCTTCGGCTTCCTGGTCTGGATCACCGCCACCGCCCCCAAGGCCCGCATGGGCACCGCGGTCGGCTGGTTCTACGTCGCCTTCACCGGCGGCCTGCCCACCCTCGGCTCGCTCGTCGCCGGCGCCACCAACCCCTGGTTCGGCCCCTTCGGCACCCTCTGGATCGCCCTCGGCATCATCGCGCTGGGCGGCGCCTGCTGCCTCCTCGGCGTCCGCGAACGCACCGGCTTCGCCCGGCTCGCCCCGCCCGAGGTCAAGCCCGTCCAGTCCCTGGTCTCCAGCCTCGCCATCGCCTGGACCCACCCCAAGGTCGCCGTCGGCTGCGTCGTCCGCATCATCAACACCGCCCCGGAATTCGGCTTCCTGGTCTTCCTCCCGACCTTCTTCGGCAAGCAACTGGGCTTCGGCCAGGGCCGCTGGCTGACCCTGCTCGCCGTCATCTACGGCACCAACGTCTTCTGCAACCTGCTCTTCGGCGCCATCGGCGACAAGATCGGCTGGCGCCGCACCATCGCCACCTTCGGCGGCCTGGGCTGCGCGGTGACCACCCTCACCCTGTACTTCGTCCCCCTCGCCGTCGGCCCCCACTACTGGGTCGCCCTCCTCGTCGGCATGCTCTACGGCGTCACCCTGGCCGGCTTCGTCTCCATCTCCGCCCTCGTCCCGGCCCTCGCCCCCGACAACAAGGGCGGCGCCATGGCCCTCCTCAACCTCGGCGCCGGCGGCGCCGCCTTCGTCGGCCCCGCCATCGTCAGCCTCTTCCTCGCCCCCCTAGGCCCCGCCGGCGTAGTCCTCATCTTCGCCGCCCTCTACGGAGTAGCCGCCCTCCTCACCCTCTCCCTCAAACTCCCGGACAACCACACCACCCCCACCCCCCACACCAAGACCCCCACCGCAGCCACCCACGCCTGAACACCCCAAGCCAACCGGCGAGTTGAGCCAACGACGCAGCCTGACAGCCACCAGCCCGAGCCGGGCCCCACCGGCGAACAGCCACCAACACTCCCCGGCCCACGAGTTGACTCGGTGACGGACGCCCCACCGTCGGAGAGTCGGCAACGGCGCGGGCCGAAAACCAGCAGCCCGGCCGGGCCCACCGACGGAAAGTCGGCAACGGCACGGGCCGGAGGGGATGTCCCGGGGTGCGCCCGCAGGATCTGGAGCAAAGCCCCGGGCATTCCTCATCTACAGACCAGAGGCGCCCGCACCGAGGACGTACCCCGGGACAGCCCCTCCGGCCCCACCCACAACGAAAAGCCGCAAGACGCCAGCCCCCACCGGACAGAACCCGCAAAGCACCCGCCCCCACCAGGCGAACGCCAAAACAAAAACGGCGGCCCCCGCACCCACAAGGTGCGAGGGCCGCCACAGCACAACCGCTAGCGGCAGCGAGACATCACCGCTGCCAGCTGGTAGCCCCGTGGAACCCCATCTGCCGCTCCAACCGCCGCCACCGAGCGGCAGTGGTACGCGGCCGAACCGGCGCCGCCGGCTGATGCGCGGCACGGGCGAGCAGAACGGCGGTCAGGGCAGCGAGCTCCTCCTCGCTGGCCTGCCCCTTCTCGACGCGGATGGGCGCGTCGGCAACAGCACTGCTGGGAACGGCATTCACGACGATCTCGATTCTCCGTGACGGGATGAGCAGGAAGACTGGAAAGACGGGGAAGAACGGGCACCGCGCCCGCGACGAACACGCACGCGAACGCGGCCCCAACACCCCTTACTGCGGCGGATTACCGTGCTTGCGCGCCGGCAGATCCGCATGCTTCGTCCGCAGCATCTCCAGCGCCCGCACCAGCGTGTGCCGGGTCTCCGCCGGGTCGATGACGTCATCGACCAGACCGCGCTCGGCCGCGTAATACGGGTGCATCAGCTCGGACTTGTACTCCTTGACCATGCGGCTGCGCATCGCCTCGGAGTCATCCGCCTCGGCGATCTGCTTGCGGAAGATGACGTTGGCCGCGCCCTCCGCGCCCATCACCGCGATCTCGTTGGTCGGCCAGGCATACGTCAGGTCGGCCCCGATGGACTGCGAGTCCATCACGATGTAGGCACCGCCGTACGCCTTGCGCAGCACGATGGAGATCCGCGGCACGGTCGCGTTGCAGTACGCGTAGAGCAGCTTGGCGCCGTGGCGGATGATGCCGCCGTGCTCCTGGTCGACGCCGGGCAGGAAGCCGGGGACGTCGAGCAGCGTGACGATCGGGATGTTGAACGCGTCGCACATCTGGACGAAGCGGGCGGCCTTCTCGGACGCCTCGATGTCCAGGACGCCGGCCAGCGACTGCGGCTGGTTGGCGATGATGCCGACCACCCGGCCGTCGAAGCGGGCCAGCGCGCAGATGATGTTGGTGGCCCAGCGCTCGTGGACCTCCAGGTACTCGCCGTCGTCGACGATCTCCTCGATGACCTTGCGCATGTCGTACGGTCGGTTGCCGTCCGCCGGGACCAGGTCCAGCAGCGTGTCGCAGCTACGGTCGACCGGGTCCTCGCAGGCCACCACCGGCGGGTTCTCCCGGTTGTTGGCCGGCAGCAGCGACAGCAGGTAGCGGACCTCTTCGAGGCAGGTGACCTCGTCGTCGTAGGCGAAGTGCGCCACGCCGGAGGTCTCGGCGTGCACATCGGCGCCGCCCAGGCCGTTCTGGGTGATCTCCTCGCCCGTGACGGCCCGCACCACGTCCGGGCCAGTGATGAACATCTGGGAGGTGTCCCGGACCATGAAGACGAAGTCCGTGAGGGCCGGCGAGTAGGCGGCACCGCCGGCGCACGGGCCGAGCATGACGCTTATCTGCGGGATGACGCCGGACGCCTTGGTGTTGCGCTGGAAGATGCCGCCGTAGCCGGCGAGCGCGGAGACGCCCTCCTGGATGCGGGCGCCGGCGCCGTCGTTGAGCGACACCAGGGGCGCACCGGCCTGGATGGCCATGTCCATGATCTTGTGGATCTTGGTGGCGTGGGCCTCGCCCAGGGCGCCGCCGAAGATCCGGAAGTCGTGCGCGTAGACGAAGACGGTCCGGCCGTGGACCGTGCCCCAACCGGTGATGACACCGTCCGTGTACGGCTTCTTGGCCTCCAGGCCGAAGCCGGTGGCGCGATGCCGGCGGAGCGGCTCGACCTCGTTGAAGGAACCCTCGTCCAGCAGCAGGTCGATCCGCTCGCGGGCCGTCAGCTTGCCCTTGGCACGCTGCGCTTCGGTGGCTCGCTCGCTGGGGCCTCGCCGGACCTGCTCACGGATCGCGTGCAGTTCGGCGACGCGCCCGCGGGCGTCGTTGGCACCGGCGGGCACATCTTCGACAGTGGTCATGTATCGACGGTACGTGGGCGAGGCCCCGCACACCGATGTCGGTTTCGTACAACGTCGGGCGCGATTTCGTGGGCAGGCGGTACAGAACCACGCTGCACGCGGCCCGACTGCTGGGCTGTGGCGGGGTGGACGCGGTGTCCAGTGTCTGTGTGGTGCCGACAAACGACGCGCGGGCGATGTTGTGCCGGTCGGTGGTCGGCGGCGGCGCGGCGGCGATCAGCGCAGCAGCACGGTGCAGGTGTGGGTGGCGCAGGCGGTGCCGGGGGCCAGGCGCAGCCGCAGGGCGTCGCCGGTGGCCAGCACCTCGACCGCGTCGTCGTGGGCGAGCACCGCGCGGATGGGCCGGGACCAGGTGAGCTCCAGGGGCGCGCCGGTGCGCTCGGGGGCCGCGGCGCACAGGGTGGCGGTGCGGCCGGCCCGGCCGGGGGCGCGGCGGGTGCGGGTCAGGACGCTGGCCGGGCCGTCGGCGGTGAGCGGTCCGGCGGTGCCGGCGCGCCAGAAGCTGGCGGCGGTGACGCCGAGCGGGGCGACGGTGACGGCCTGCCGGTCGGCGTCGTTGGCGAGGACGGTCAGCCAGTGCCGGTCGGCGGCGCGGGCGGCGAGGGCGCGCTGGTCGGCGCCGGGCATCAGCAGGTAGGCGTAGCCGGCGCCGGTGGGGTCGGTGCCGTGGTCGTGCCAGAGGGTGAGGTAGCGGCGGGTGTACGGGTCGGTGGTGGAGGTGGTGTTGATGTCGGACCAGCGGCCGGTGCGGTCCTCGCGCAGGACGTGCAGCGGGGCGCCGCCGGGAAAGACCCAGCCGCCGTGGCCGGCAAGGTGGGCCCAGCGGGCACGGGGGAAGGTGGTGGTGCGGCCGGGGGCGGGTCGCTGGCGGACGCCGTCGACGGTGAGGGCGGCGGTGCCGCGGGCGCCGAGGTTGCGGTTGTCGACGACGGTCTCGGCCCGGACGCCGTCCCGGCAGGTGATGCCGGCGCCGAGGCAGACCACGCAGTCGGCGAGGGCGAACCAGGATTTCCGGGCGCGGAGGGTGGAGCCGAGGCCGCGGAGGTCCTGGCCGATCGCGGCGTAGCTGCCGTCGGTGGTGCCGCCGACCCAACGGGCCTCGGGCTTCGGCTCGCCCCAGGGGCCGCCCGCGTCGTCGGCCAGGTGCTTGGTGGAGACGGTGGTGCCGGGGAGGCGGTAGGGGTCGACGGTGGGCCAGAAGGCGTCGGTGTACTGGTCGCCGCAGCGGCCCGCGGGCCACCAGGAGAGCATGCCGGCGCCGGTGTGCCAGCCGCGCTTGTTCTCGCCGTTGCCGTTCTCGTAGTGGGCGATGCGGTCGGAGGCCATGGCCAGGCCGGCGGTCCAGCCGGGGCGGCGGTGCACGGCGCGGTCCATGGCGGGGAAGAGGCGGTGGCCGACGGGCTCGGGGGCGGCGGGGGCGGGGCCGGCGTCGACCGCGGCGAGGCGGGCGAGGTCGGCGACGGTGAACTGGCGGTCGGTGCGGACCGGCAGGGTGCGGTCGCGGGCGATGTGGCCCTTGATCAGGGCGTGCCAGCGGTCGCGTTCGGCGGCGCTCGCGGCCTCGGCGAGCAGGGCGATGGCGGCGAGCACGGCGTGGCCGTGGCGGTGGTCGCTGTGCAGGACGTGCCGCGGGTCGTTGCACAGGTAACCGCGGCTGATGGCACGGCCGTTGACGCTGTCCATCATCAACCCGTCGTGGAGCAGCGGCGCGTAGGCGTGCTCGACGCTGTCGTGGACGAGCTGTCGGTGGGGGTCGGTGATCTCCCAAGGGGAGCCGCCGAGCAGGGTGAAGAGCCGGCCGAGGCCGTCGAGGAGGACCGCGCCGTAGGTGCCGGAGTAGGCGACCCAGGTGTGTTGGACGAACGAGCCGTCGGCGTAGAGGCCGTCGCCGTGGGTGACGTGCGGGAAGACCGGGGAGAGCGCGTCACGGGCCAGGGCGATCTTGGCGGGGGCGCGGCCGAGGACGCCGCGGAGGGCGACGACGCGGCAGAGGTCGACGCGGTTGGCGCCTGTGCTGGTGCCGGTGTACGAGCCGAGGGCGCGGTCCGGGACGAAGTGGTCGACGGCGGCCAGGCAGCGGGCGCGCAGGGCGTCGCCGGCGCCGCCGGGGAGGTGTTCGTCGAGGACGGCGAGGGTGTCGAGGAGGAGTCTGGGGCTGCCGATCTGCCATTCCCACCAGTTGCCGTAGGGCGTGGTGGCGGGGTGGTAGACGGTGCGGTCGAGGTGGTCCAGACCGGTGCGGACGGCGGTGGCGAGGTCGGCGTCGCCGGTGTGGCCGGTGCCGGGCTGGGCGCAGGCCAGCGCCATGGTGGCGAGCCGGTCGTAGCTGCGGGTGAGGCCGGCGGGCGGGTCGTAGGGGCACTCCGGCCAGAGGGAGTCGGCGGTCGGGCGCATGGTCCGGTGGTAGCCGGCGGCGAGCTGGCCGGTCTCCTTGAGGGCACCGGCGTACGGGGCGGCGGTGGGGTCGTAGCCGGTGCCGAGGGTCAGGTCGCACCAGCGGCGGCGGAGGGTGGCGTAGGCGTCCCCGGCAGCGGGGGCGGCGTCGGCGGACCGGGCGGCGGTGAGGGTGAGGGCCAGGGCGCCGGCGGTGGTGGCGGTCAGGAATCCTCGGCGCGACCAGGCGGGCGGGGTGGCGGGCGACATGGTCGCTCCTCTCCGTGGCGTCAACTATGGTGTGGCGCTGCGCACTTGGGAGTTCCCGATGGTCTAGCACGGGCTCGAACGGGGCGGCAATGACCGCGCCGGGGACGGCCGGCGCCACTCGTGCGGGGGAGCCATCCACCGTGAAGGTTGAAAGTTAAACGAGATGCGGCTACCGTGAATCTCGTTGAACGTTAAACAAGAGCGGTTCAATGCCCCGCGGCGCGCATCCCCCGCCCGCGTCCACCCCCGAAGGAGGAGCCATGCCCCTGTTCCGCAAGCGCCCCGCCGCTGCCCCGACCGCGACCACCGCCGTCCTGGAGGTGGACCCCGCGCTGGCCGCCCTGACCGGCGACTACACCATCGACCCGGCGCACAGCAGCATCGGCTTCAGCGTCCGGCACGCCATGGTCACCAACGTCCGCGGCACGTTCGGCAGTTACGAGGGCGCGCTGCACCTCGACGGGTCCGCCCCGGCCCGCTCCACCGCCACCCTCGACGTCGCCATCGCCAGCGTCGACACCGGCATCGCCGACCGCGACGCCCACCTGCGCGGCGCGGACTTCTTCGACGCCGAGAACTTCCCGCGGATGACGTTCCGTTCCACCGCCGCCGAGGCGACCGGCGGCGACCGCTACCGGATCACCGGCGACCTGACCATCAAGGACGTCACCAGGCCGCTCACCATCGACCTGGAGTTCAACGGCGCGGCCACCGACGTCTACGGCGCCGAACGCGTCGGCTTCGAGGGCAGCGCCGAGATCCTGCGCTCGGAGTGGGGGCTGACCTGGAACGCGGCGCTGGAGACCGGCGGCGTGATGGTCAGCGACAAGGTCAAGCTGGTCTTCGACATCTCGGCGGTGCGGGCCGGGAGTTGAGCGGGGGCGCGGGGGCGGGCGAGTGACCTCCACCGCCCCGCCCCCACGGCCGCGGCGCTCCCCCGCGCCGCCGACGCTCACCCCTGCGGCTCGACCCCGGCGCGCAGCAACCCGTACGCATAGGCGTCGTCCAGCGCCTGCCAGGACGCCGCGATGACGTTCTCGGCGACGCCGACCGTGGACCACTCCCCGCGGCCGTCGCTGGTGGAGACCAGCACCCGGGTCGTCGAGCCGGTGCCCAACGCGCCCTCCAGGATGCGGACCTTGTAGTCCACCAACTCCATCGTGGCCAACTGCGGGTAGATCCGCTCCAGGGCCACCCGCAGCGCCCGGTCCAGCGCGTTGACCGGGCCGTTGCCCTCGGCCGTGGCGACGATCCGCTCGCCCTTGGCCCACAGCTTCACGGTGGCCTCGTTGGCGTGCGTGCCGTCGGGGCGGTCCTCGACGATCGCCCGCCAGGACTCCACGGTGAAGTAGCGCAGCGGCGTACCGCCCTCGCCCGCCCGCCGCAGCTCGTCGCGGAGCAACAGCTCGAACGACGCGTCGGCGGCCTCGTAGGTGTAGCCGGCCAGTTCGCGCTCCTTGACCCGCTCGACGACCCGGCCGACCAGCTCCCGGTCGTCGCTCAGGTCGATGCCGAGCTCCTTGCCCTTGAGCTCGATCGAGGCCCGGCCGGCCATGTCGGATACCAGCATCCGCATGGTGTTGCCGATCAGCGCGGGGTCGATGTGCTGGTAGAGGTCCGGGTCCACCTTGATCGCGGAGGCGTGCAGCCCGGCCTTGTGGGCGAACGCCGAAACCCCCACGTAGGGCTGGTGGGTGGAGGGCGTGAGGTTGACGACCTCGGCGATGGCGTGCGAGATCCGGGTGGTCTCGGCCAGCTTGCCGGGCGGCAGGACCGGGCGCCCGTACTTCAGCTCCAGGGCGGCGACGACCGGGAAGAGGTTGGAGTTGCCGACCCGCTCGCCGTAGCCGTTGGCGGTGCACTGGACGTGGGTGGCGCCGGCGTCGACCGCGGCCAGGGTGTTGGCGACCGCGCAGCCGGTGTCGTCCTGGGCGTGGATGCCGAGCCGGGCGCCGGTGTCCGCGAGGACGGTGCGGACCACCGCGGTCACCTGGGCCGGCAACATCCCGCCGTTGGTGTCGCAGAGCACCACGACGTCGGCGCCGGCCTGGTGCGCGGTGCGCACGACCGCCTTGGCGTAGTCCGGGTCCAGCGCGTAGCCGTCGAAGAAGTGCTCGCAGTCGAGGAAGACCCGGCGGCCCTGGGCGCGCAGGTGCGCGACGGTGTCCCGGACCATCGCGAGGTTCTCCTCGGGCGTGGTGCGCAGCGCCAGTTCCACGTGCCGGACGTGGGACTTGGCGACCAGGGTGATGACCGGGGCCCCCGAGTCCAGCAGCGCGGCGACCTGGGGGTCGTCCTCGACGCGGACGCCGGCCTTGCGGGTGGCGCCGAACGCGACCAACTGGGCGTGCCGGAAGTCGATCTCCGCGCGGGCGCGCGCGAAGAACTCGGTGTCCCGCGGGTTGGCGCCGGGCCAGCCGCCCTCGATGAAGCCGACGCCGTAGTCGTCCAGATGACGGGCGATGGTCAGCTTGTCGGCGACGGTCAGGTTGATGCCCTCGCGCTGGGCGCCGTCGCGGAGCGTGGTGTCGAATACGTGGAAGTCGTCGGGGACGGCGGCTTCGGGTACGTCCGTCATGCTGGTCAAGGCTCCTGTCGGATCTCGGTCTACCGGAATGCCCGGTTCCACCGTCCCTCCATGATCCCTCGCGCTGCGCCTCCGGTGAATGGGTGGGCCCCGGAAACGAAAAAACCCCTCGCGGGTGCGAGAGGTCTGCGCGCGGGTCTGGGACGACGATGGCCGCGCCGTACTCGGGTCGTACGGGGCGGTCACTGCGGACCGGCGCGCCTGCTGCCAATAATGGCGAACGAGAGCACGGGGGCAGTGTGGCACACCACCGCCCCCGGCACGTCGTCGTCTCAGGATGCGAGCACGCGCTCGCCGTCGCCGGACCCCTTGCCGGCCCGGCTCAGGTCGATGGTCCGGGTCTCCCGCATCGTCAGGTAGACGATCAGCGAGACCGCCGCGCAGCCGGTGACGTACCAGAAGAAGCCGGACTCGATGCCGCCGTTCTTGAACCACAGGGCGACGTACTCGGCCGTGCCGCCGAAGAGCGCGTTGGCGATGGCGTAGGGCAGCGCGACGCCCAGCGCGCGGATGCCGGTGGGGAACAACTCGGCCTTCACACAGGCGTTGATGGAGGTGTAGCCGGTGACGATGACCAGGGCCAGCAGCGAGAGGCCGAGCGCGGGCCAGAAGGAGCCGGCGTGCTTGAGCAGCGTCATGATCGGCACGGTCAGCAGGGTGGCGCCGACCGCGAAGGTGATCAGCAGCGGGCGGCGGCCGATCCGGTCCGACAGCTTGCCGGCCAGCGGCTGGAGGCACATGAAGAGGAACAGCGCGCAGAAGCTCACCAGGGAGGCGGTGGGCTTGGACAACCCCGCCGTACCGGAGAGGTACTTGGTGAGGTAGGTGGTGTACGTGTAGTACGCCACCGTGCCGCCCATGGTGAGGGCGATGACCAGGAACGCCTCGCGCTTGTGGGCCCACAGCGCCTTCATGGTGCCGCGGTCGGGGTCGGTGCGGGCCTGGTCGTCCTCGGCGTAGACCTCGGTCTCCAGCATGGTGCGGCGCAGGTAGAAGACGATGCCGGCGCCCAGCGCGCCGACGATGAACGGGATCCGCCAGGCCCAACTGTGCAGCGCCTGCTCGGACATGGTGCGCTGGAGGACGATCTGGAGGGCCAGGCCCAGAAGTTGGCCGGCGGTCATCGACACGTACTGGAAGCTGGAGGCGAAGCCGCGGCGCTCGGGCGCGGACGCCTCGGTGAGGTAGGTGGCGCTGGCCGCGTACTCGCCGCCGACCGAGAGGCCCTGGAGCATCCGGGCCACCAGCAGGACGGCGATGCCGCCGTAGCCGGCGACGGCGTAGGTGGGGGCGACGGCGATCAGGATGGCCGAGGCGGACATCAGGGTCACGGTCAGGGTGAGGGCGGCCTTGCGGCCCCGGCGGTCACCGACCCGGCCGAGCAGCCAGCCGCCGACCGGGCGCAGGAAGAAGCCGACGGCGAAGATCCCCATGGTGTTCATGAGGTTGGCGGTGTCGTTCCCCTTGGGGAAGAACGCGTCGGCGAAGTACACCGCGAAACTGGCGTAGACGAACCAGTCGAACCACTCGACCATGTTGCCGGCCGAGCCGACCCAGATCTTCTTCCATTGCTCTCGTCCCATAGCCGATCACGGTCGTCGAGAGCGGGCCCTTCGGCAAGGGCCGCGGCGGCAACGATCACGCCTACTTGCGTGCGTTGCGGTCACGGTGGCCGCGGCGCGGGCCACGTGCGGTGGCGGTCAGTCCCCGGGCGGGGTGAGCGCCTCGTCCAGGAAGTGCCGGACCTCGCGGCGCGCCCCGTCGCGGTCGGTGCCGGGCAGGCCGACGACGAGGTGGGTGCCGAAGCCGTCCAGCAGGGCGCGGGTGCGGGTGGCGAAGCGCTCCGCGTCGACGGGCCGGAACTCCCCCTTGGAGGCGCCCTCGACGAGCAGCGCCACCAGGTCGCGGTGCCAGGCCAGTTCGAGGTCGAGCTGGCGCTGGCGGGTCTCGTCGTCGGCGTTCTGGGAGCGGACCCAGACCTCCAGCCAGAGGGTCCAGCGCGGGTCGCGGTGACCCTCGGGGAGGTAGAGGTCGACCAGGGCGTCCAGCCGTTCGCGGGCGGAGACCCGGCGGGCGAGGGCGGCCCGGCGCTCGGCACCGAGCTGCTCCTCGCTCCACTGGAGGGTCTGGAGCAGCAGCTCGTCCTTGGTACCGAAGTAGTAGAGGATGTGGCCGCTGCTCATCCCGACCTCGCGGCCCAGTCCCGCCATGGTCAGCCGGTCCAGCCCCTCGGCGGCGATGGTGGCCATCGCCGCGGCCAGCACCTGCTCGCGCGGCTGGCTGAGCCGCCGCCGGGGACGGCGTACGGGACCGGGCACGGGGACCTCCGGGGTCGGGGCGGGTCTGGCGGGTCAGACCCTCGGTTGCTGCTGGGTGATGCAGTGGATGCCGCCACCCGCTGCGAAGATCGTACGGGCGTCGACCAGGGTGACATCGCGGCCGGGGAAGAGCCGGCTCAGGAGCGCGGCCGCCTCCTCGTCGCGCGGGTCGTCGAAGGCGCACAGGACGATGCCGCCGTTGCACTGGAGGTGGTTGAGGTAGGAGTAGTCGACCGGCTCGCCGTCCACCTCGACGACGGTGGGCGCCGGGACCTCCACGACCTCCAGCTGCCGGCCGCGGGCGTCGGTGGCGGCGCGCAGCAGCTTGCCGAGCTCGGTGCAGATGGCGTGGTCAGGGTGGTCGGGGTCGGGCTGGGTGTGCAGCATCACCACGCCGGGGCGGGCGAACGCGGCGACGATGTCCACGTGGCCGCGGGTGCCGAACTGGCCGTAGTCGGCGTACAGTCCGCGCGGCAGCCAGATGGCCTTGGTGGTGCCGAGGTGGGCGTGGATCTCCGCCTCTACCTCCTCCTTGCTGCGGCCGGGGTTGCGGCCCGGGTCGAGCTGGACGGTCTCGGTGAGCAGGACGGTGCCCTCGCCGTCGACGTGGATGCCGCCGCCCTCGTTGACCAGACCGGTGGCGTAGCGGCGGGCGCCGGCGAGGTCGGCGACGTGCCCGGCTATCTGCGCGTCGCGGTCCCAGGCGGCCCATTCCTGGGCGCCCCAGCCGTTGAACACCCAGTCGACGGCGGCCAGTTGACCGTTTCCGTCGGTGAGGAAGGTGGGGCCGATGTCGCGCATCCAGGCGTCGTCGAGGGGGCGTTCGACGAGGTCGATGCCGTCGCCGAGCAGCGCGCGGGCGCCGTCGAGTTGGCCGGGTCCGGCGACCACGGTGACCGGTTCGTACCGCCGGAGCGCGCGGGCGACCGCGGCCCAGGCGCGGCGGGCCTCGGCGAGCGACGCGTCACCCTCGGCACCGAAGGTGAAGTTGGGGCCGGGCCAGGCCATCCAGGTGCGCTCGTGCGGGGCCCACTCGGGGGGCATGCGGAAGCCGTCGGCGGCGGGGGTGTTCATACGGGTCCTCGGTCCTCGGGAGGTGCGCGGGGTCGCGGAGCTTGACGGGGGTGCGGGGCGGGCCGGTGGCCGGTGGTGTCAGAGGAAGTAGAGCCTGGACAGCGAGACGGTGTCGGCCGGTTCGGAGCGCATCGGATCGCCGTCGAGGGTGACCAGCCCGGTGCGCGGGTCGACCTGGACGTCGCCGACGCGGGCGTTGTGGATCAGGTCGCGGGGGCCGATGCCGCGGGTGCCGCGGACGGCGACCCGGCGCCGGCGGGTAGGCAGGGTGTCACCGCCCTGTTGGGCCGCCGCGCCGGCGACGAAGGCCACCGAGATCTCGGCCGGGGTGGCGCCGTGCGCCCCGAACTGCGGCCCCAGCACGAGGGGTTCGCAGGTGTCGGTGGCGGCGTTGGGGTCGCCGGTGACGCCGTAGGCGGGGAAGCCGGACTTGAGCACCAGCTGGGGCTTGGCGCCGAAGAACTGCGGCTGCCACAGCACCAGGTCGGCCATCTTGCCGACCTCGATGGACCCGACCTCGTGCGAAAGGCCGTGCGCGAGGGCGGGGTTGATGGTGAGTTTGGCGATGTAGCGCAGGACGCGGGCGTTGTCGTCGTGCGGGCCGTCGCCCTCGGTCGGGCCGAGTTCGGCCTTCATCTTGCCGGCCATCGCGAAGGTGCGGCGGACCGTCTCGCCGGCCCGGCCCATGCCCTGGGCGTCGGAGGAGGTGATCCCGATCGCCCCGAGGTCGTGCAGCACGTCCTCGGCGCCCATGGTGCCGGCCCGGATGCGGTCGCGGGCCATGGCGGCGTCGCCGGGCAGGTCGGTCTTGAGGTCGTGAACGGAGACGATCATCCCGTAGTGCTCGGCGACCGCGTCCCGCCCGAAGGGGAGGGTGGGGTTGGTGGAGGAGCCGATGACGTTGGGCACGCCGGCCATCTTCAGGACGTTGGGGACGTGTCCGCCGCCGCAGCCCTCGATGTGGAAGGCGTGGATGGTGCGGCCGTCCAGGACGCTCAGGGTGTCCTCGACGGTGAGGCATTCGTTGAGGCCGTCGCTGTGCAGGGCGACCTGGACGTCGTGGTCCTCGGCGACCCGCAGCGCGGTGTCCAGGGCGCGGGCGTGCGCGCCCATGTCCTCGTGGACCTTGAATCCCAGCGCGCCGCCCTCGGCCAGCGCCTCGACCAGCGGGGCCTGGTCGGAGGACGAACCGCGGCCCAGGAAGCCGATGTTGACCGGCCAGGCGTCGAAGGCGCCGAACGCATGGCCCAGCGCCCAGGGGGAGTTGACGCCGACGCCCCAGACCGGGCCGAACTCCTGGCCGATGATGGTGGTCACGCCGGAGGCCAGCGAGGCTTCCATCACCCGCGGGGAGAGCAGGTGGACGTGGGTGTCGATGGCGCCTGCGGTGGCGATCATGCCCTCGCCGGAGACGATCGAGGTGCCGGTGCCGACGACGACGTCGACGCCGTCGAGGGTGTCGGGGTTGCCGGCCCGACCGATGGCGTGGATGCGACCCTCGCGGATGCCGATGGAGGTCTTGCGGATACCCAGGACCGCGTCGATGACCAGGACGTTGCTGATCACCACGTCGCAGGTCTCGCGCACCGCGGCGGCCTTGAGGTGCAGCCCGTCGCGGGCGGTCTTGCCGAAGCCGGCCAGGAACTCCTCGCCGGGCTTCTGCGAGTCGGACTCCACCCGGACGACGAGCCCACAGTCGCCCAGGACGACCCGGTCGCCGGCGCGCGGACCGTGGACCGACGCGTACTCGTGGGGGTCGATGCTCCGGCTCATCCCTGCTCCTCTGCTCCCAAGTAGCCGCAGGCCGCGGCCCGTCGCAGCGCTTCGGCTCTGGCGCCGGGCGCATCGAGCGGGCCGTCCACCAGCCCGGCGAAGCCGATCGCGATCCGGTCGCCGCCGATCGGCACCAGCCCGACCTCGCTCGTCTGGCCCGGGTCGAACCGCACCGACGAGCCGGCCGGGACGCACAGCCGCATGCCGTAGGCGGCGCCGCGGTCGAACTCCAGCCGGGGGTTGGCCTCGAAGAAGTGGAAGTGCGACGTCACGCTGATCGGCACCGTCGCGGTGTTGCGGACCATGAGCGTCAGCGCGGGCTCGGGCTCCGGGTCGGCCGGACCGGGCAGCACGGCGCCGGGCGGCGGCGCGGCCTCGGCGTCGGGGGCGGTGCCGATCGGATCGGTGACCACCGCGAGCCGGGAGCCGTCGTCGAAGACGGCCTCCACATGCACCTCGGTGACGATGTCGGCCACCCCCGGCAGCACATCGTCGGGGCCCAGCACGCTGCGGGCCGCCTCGATGGCCTGCGCGAGGCGGCGCCCGTCCCGCGCCGCCTCGCAGACTGTGTCGGCGATCAACGCGGTCGCCTCGGGCACGTTCAGCCGCAGTCCGCGGGCCCGGCGGGCCCGTGCCAGTTCCGCCGCGCCGAACAGCAGCAGTCGGTCGCGTTCCGTGGGGGTGAGCCGCATCCGGTCCCTTCCTCCCGCTCGAATTGAGCGTCACTCTAACTCGGAATTAGTCATTCCGAAACCATTGACCTAGCCGGGAAGCGTGCTTCATATTGAGCGTCGCTCTAACGGATGGCTTGAACTGATCGCTCTTAGAGCATCACTCAAAAGAACTCGTCAGCGCGAGCCCCCGTTTCGTAGGCATCGCCGACGAACGCCCCACCCACCGACGGAGCACCGCACCAGCACCGCTTCGACCTCTCTCTTCCGGCCGCTCAGGGGAGCCCTCATGCCGATAGAACAACGCGGAGTCGACACCATCCCGGACGAGGAACGGACCAGTCGCCCGCGCGATCTGGTCTCCATCCTGCTCGGCTCGAACCTCGCGCTCGGCGTGGTGATCTTCGGCTGGCTGCCGGTCTCCTTCGGCCTCGGCTTCTGGGGCTCGGTCACCTCCCTCGCCGCCGGCACCCTGATCGGCGCGCTGCTGACCGCGCCGCTCGCCCTGGTCTCGCTGCGCAGCGCGACCAACCTCTCCACCTCCAGCGGCGCCTTCTTCGGCGTCCGCGGCCGGCTCATCGGCTCGGTGATCGGGCTGCTGCTCTCGCTCGGCTACACCGCGCTGACCCTGTGGGTCGGCGGCGACGCGATGGTCGACTGCCTGCACCGCCTCACCGGCCTGCCGGCCGACGGGGCGGCGTACACGCTCGTCTACGCGGTGCTGGCCGCGGCCACCGCCGTCGGCGCGGTCTACGGCTACAAGGTGCTGCTGCGGCTCAGCAAGGTGCTCTCGGTGGGCCTGACGCTCCTGCTGGTGGTCGGCCTCTTCGCCTACGCCCACCACTTCAGCACCGGCCCGGTGCCCGGCGTCCACTACGCGCTCGGCGGCTACTGGCAGACCTGGCTGCTCTCCGCGGTCTCCGCCGGCCTGAGCGGCCCGATCGCCTTCATCACCCTGCTCGGCGACTACAGCCGCTACATCTCCCCGCGCCGCCACACCTCCAAGGCGGTCTTCGGCGCCACCTACCTCGGGCTGGTGCTCGGCCTGCTGGTGCCGCAGCTCTTCGGCACGTTCAGCGCACTCGCGGTCGGCGCCGGCACCGACTACGCCGGCCCCCTGGTCGCCGGGGCACCCGCGTGGTACCTGGTGTTCCTGCTGCTCAACGCCTCGGCCGGATCGGCCGGCAACTCCGGGCTGATGCTCTACAGCATGGGCCTGGACCTGGACGCGATCCTGCCGCGCGCCACCCGCACCCAGGCCACCTACGTTGTCGCCGCGCTCTCCACCGCCCTGGTCTACGTCGGCCACTTCCTGTGGGACGCGCAGAACGCGATGACCTCCTTCGTCCTGCTGATGACCGCCATCGGCACACCGTGGGCGGTGATCACCGTGATCGGCTTCGTCCGCTGCCGCGGCGTCTACGACGCTCAGTCGCTCCAGGTCTACAACCGCGGCACGGTCGGCGGCGTGTACTGGTTCAGGGCCGGCTGGAACGTGCGGGCCGCCCTCGCCTGGGCGCTGGGATCCGCGGTCGGTCTGCTGGCCGTCGGCGCCCCCTACGAGGGGCCGCTGCTGCACCTCACCGGCGGGATCGACATGAGCTTCCTGCTGGCCGCCGCCACCGCCGCCGTCGCCTACCTCGCCCTGGTCGCCCGGCAGCCGCGCCCGGTGCCGCCGCTGCGCCCGGCCGCGACGGCGGCCGCCCAGGAGGCGCCCGCCGAGGTCGGCTGAGGCGCCCGCGCGGGCAGACGGCGAAGGCCGCCCCGGCGGGGAGCCGGGGCGGCCTCAACGTGTCCGAAAGACGCCGGCCGTCAGCCGATCCGGTGCCGCCAGCCGTGCGCGTCGGGGACCACCCCGCGCTGGATGTCCAGCAGCGCCTCGCGCAGCTTCAGCGTGACCTTGCCCGGCTCGCCGCCGGACTCGTGCCACTCGGCGCCCGCGCGCTTGACCGTGCCGACCGGGGTGATCACCGCGGCGGTGCCGCAGGCGAAGACCTCGGTGAGCGCGCCGCTGGCGGAGTCCTGCTGCCACTGGTCGCAGGAGATCCGGCCCTCCTCGGCCTCGTAGCCGAGGTCGCGGGCGACGGAGAGCAGCGAGTCGCGGGTGACGCCGGGCAGCAGCGAGCCGGTCAGGGTCGGGGTGACGATTTTGTCGCCGTAGACGAAGTAGAGGTTCATCCCGCCCAGTTCCTCGACCCAGGTGTGCTCCACGGCGTCGAGGTAGGCGACCTGGTCGCAGCCGCGGGCCGCGGCCTCGGCCTGGGCCAGCAGCGACGCGGCGTAGTTGCCGCCGGTCTTGGCGTCGCCCATGCCGCCGGGAACGGCCCGCACCCGGTCCTCGGACAGCCAGATGGAGACCGGCTTGACGCCGCCGGGGAAGTAGGCGCCGGCGGGCGAGGCGATGACGACGAAGAGGTACTCGTTGGCGGGCTTGACGCCCAGCCCCACCTCCGTGGCGATCATGAACGGGCGCAGGTAGAGCGACTCCTCGCCGCCGTGCGGCGGCACCCAGTCCTGGTCCTGCTGGACCAGCAGGTCACAGGCGGCCAGGAAGGTCTCGACCGGCAGCTCCGGCATCGCCAGCCGGCGGGCGGACGCCTGGAAGCGCCGGGCGTTGGCGTCCGGGCGGAAGGTGGCGACGCTGCCGTCGGGCTGGCGGTACGCCTTCAGCCCCTCGAAGATCTCCTGCGCGTAGTGCAGGACGTTGGTCGCCGGGTCCAGGGAGAGCGGGCCGTAGGGCACGAGCTGCCCGTCGTGCCAGCCGCGCCCCTCGGTCCACTTGATCGTCACCATGTGGTCGGTGAAGTACCGGCCGAAACCGGGGGCGGCGAGGATCTTCTCCCGCTCCGCCGCGGGCAGCGGATGCGCGGAGGGCTTGAGCTCGATGGTGGGCGTCGTCATGTATCCGTGTCCTTCGCTGCGTGGTCCGATACCGGGGGTACTCCCGCCCAGCGTGCGCTGGGGAGGATCACCGGCCCTCCGGCCGGGGGCGTTCCCCGCTCGCGGCACCGGTGCGGTGGGGAGCGACCGCACTCCGTCGCCCCGTGCCCGTACCGGTCGTTACTGGGACGTTTCGAGTGTCCGGCCGACGACCCCTCGTCCGATTATCGCGCGCGGGTGTCCGCTACTGGAACCGGTGTGCGCGGCCCGCGTAGATGGTGGCATCCGACCCGCCGATTGCCCAGACGGGCCGGGGCCGGGGTATGCGGACAGCGCCGGACCGTGGTCGGCCCGGCGCTGTCGGTACTGCTGGTGCGGCGGGCGTCAGCCCGCTACGCGCGCGGCGAGCGCGTCCCCGATCTGGTCGGTGGTGCGGGCCGTGCCGTCCCGGGCCTCCAGGTCGGCGGCGACCTCCGCCTCGATGCGGGCCGCCTGCGCGTCGAGGCCGAGGTGCCGCAGCAGCAGGGCGACGGAGAGGATCGTGGCGGTCGGGTCGGCCTTGCCGGTGCCCGCGATGTCCGGCGCGGAGCCGTGCACCGGCTCGAACATCGAGGGGAATTCCCCGGTGGGGTTGATGTTCCCCGAGGCGGCCAGTCCGATGCCGCCGGTGACGGCCGCGGCGAGGTCGGTGAGGATGTCGCCGAAGAGGTTGTCGGTGACGATCACGTCGAACCGCTCGGGCTGGGTGACGAGGAAGATCGTCGCCGCGTCGACGTGCAGGTAGTCGGTGGTGACCTCGGGGTACTCCTGGCCGACCCGGTCGAAGATGTTCTTCCACATGTGGCCGGCGTAGACCAGGACGTTGTTCTTGTGGACCAGCGTCAGCTTCTTGCGCGGGCGGGAGTTGGCCCGCTCGTAGGCGTCCCGGACCACGCGCTCCACGCCGTAGGCGGTGTTGACGCTGACCTCGGTGGCGACCTCGGCGGGGGTGCCGGTGCGCAGGCTGCCGCCGTTGCCGGTGTACGGGCCCTCGGTGCCCTCGCGGACGACGACGAAGTCGATCTCGGGGCGCCCGGCCAGCGGGCTCTCCGTGTTCGGGAAGAGCTTCGAGGGACGCAGGTTGACGAAGTGGTCGAAGGCGAAACGGAGTTTGAGCAGCAGCCCGCGCTCCAGGACGCCGGACGGCACCGAGGGGTCGCCGATCGCGCCGAGCAGGATCGCGTCGTGCTCCTTGAGCGCCGCCAGCTCCGCGTCCGGGAGGGTCTCGCCGGTGCGGTGCCAGCGCTTGGCCCCGAGGTCGTACTCCTTGGTTTCCAGCTTGACGTCCTGCGGGAGGACCGCGGTCAGGACCTTCAGGCCCTGCGCCACGACTTCCTGGCCGATTCCGTCACCGGGGATCACTGCGAGGCGAATGCTGCGAGACATGCCTGGACCCTACTCTTCGTCCCATTGATTGACACGTAACGTCCGACATGCGGACAGGGCGCACCGGCCGACGCCCAGCGGCCATCCGGCGTTCACTCCCGATCTCCCCCGCCGTCGGTCGGACTTGTCAGATTCGGCCGCATGACTGCACACCCCCGGGGGGAGCGCCCCCAGCCCTCGCACACCCCCCGCGTCGGCATACCCGAGCACCTCGCGGCCCGGATGACCATGCCCGAGCAGCACGAGTACCTGCGCGCCACGTTGACCCGCCGGGGCCTGCTGCGCAGCTCCGCGGCGGGCGCCGGCATGGTCGCCGGCGCCGGCCTGCTGACCGCACAGGCCGCCCCGGCCGCACACGCCGCGCAGCCCGCCGGCCCGACGCTGCTCTCCGCGCCCGCCACCGCCGCCGTCGACGGCCACCTCGTCGCCCCGTTCGGCCGCCACCTCGCCTTCGGCGCCGATCCGCGCAGCCAGATGCGGGTGTCCTGGCAGGTGCCGTTCGCGGTCAAGCGGCCGTTCCTGCGGGTCGGTTCGACCCCCTGGGACCTGGGCCGCAAGGTCCCGGCGGAGGTGCGCCACCTGCACACCCCGGCACTGACCGCCAAGCTGCCGGCGGTCGACCAGTTCTATCTGCACGCGGCCCTGGACGGCCTGCGCCCGGGCACCACCTACTACTACGGCGTCGGCCACGACGGCTTCGACCCCGCCGACCCGCGTCACTTCGGCACCGTCGGCACCTTCCGCACCGCACCGGCCCGCGCCGAGAAGTTCGTCTTCACCGCCTTCGGCGACCAGGGCGTCAGCTACCACGCGCTCGCCAACGACCAGTTGATCCTCGGTCAGAACCCGTCCTTCCACCTGCACGCGGGCGACATCTGCTATGCCGACCCGGACGGCCAGGGCTCCGAGCACGACACCTACGACGCCCGCACCTGGGACCAGTTCCTCGCCCAGACCGAGACGGTGGCCAAGTCGGTGCCGTGGATGGTGACCACCGGCAACCACGACATGGAGGCGTGGTACTCCCCCAACGGCTACGGCGGCCAGTCGGCCCGCTGGTCGCTGCCGACCAACGGCCCGGACCCCCAACACGCCCCCGGCGTCTACTCGTTCACCTACGGCAACGTCGCGGTGATCGCCCTGGACGCCAACGACGTCTCCTACGAGATCCCCGCCAACGCCGGCTACACACAAGGCCGGCAGACCCGCTGGCTGGACCGCCGGCTCGGCCAGCTCCGCGCCACCGACGGCATCGACTTCCTGGTGGTCTTCTTCCACCACTGCGCCTTCTCCACCACCAACTCGCACGCCTCGGAGGGCGGGGTCCGGGACGCCTGGCTGCCGCTCTTCGAGAAGCACCAGGTGGACCTGGTGATCAACGGCCACAACCACGTCTACGAGCGCACCGACGCCCTCAAGGGCGGCCGCGTGGCCAAGCGGGTCCCGGTCGGCGAGAGCGTCGACGCCGCGCACGAGGGCATCGTCTACGTCACGGCCGGCGGCGCCGGGAAGTCGCTGTACGACTTCCCCGTGCCCGACAGCTACGAGGGCCACGTCAAGGACCTCGACCACGTGGACACCTACCACTGGGCCAAGGGCGGGGCGAAGGCCAAGGAGAGCGTCGAGTGGTCCCGGGTCCGCTACACCGGCTACTCGTTCATCGCCGTCGAGGTCACCCCGGGCGCCCGGCCCAGGATGGCGGTCACCGCCCTCGCCGAGTCCGGTGAGCGCATCGACCACTTCGCGGTCACCCGCTCCCGCAGCCGACACTGACCGCCCGCAGCCACCGCGCGAAGGGGCGCCCGGGATCAACTCCCGGGCGCCCCTTCGCGCCTGAGCGGGGTCGGCGTGGATCAGTGACCGGTGGCGCCGCCGTTGTCGCGGCGGTCGAGTGCGCGCTGGAGGGCGGCCGCGGCGTTACGGCGGTCGGCGTCGTTGGTCTGACGGGAGGAGTGACGGGTCCTGCGGACGATGGTCTCGGCCATGCGCGTCTCCAATGCCAAAGCCCCGAGCTGAAGGGGTGCGTCGAAGAAGAGGGGTGGGTGGTGCAGGGGTGGCCAAAGGGGCGGGGGCCGCGGCACCGCAGGGGTCACCTGCGCTCGGCGCGCCGGGCCACATCCGCGTTCGCTGGATGGAGCGAAGCGTTCGGCTTCTACAAAGCTAGGCCAGCGCGGCCGTGCTGTCTGCACAATTACTTGGGCTTCCTACTATTTGAGACGGAAGCGACCCGGCAGCCGGGAACGCCGAGGGCCCGGCCCCCGAAAACGGGAGGCCGGGCCCTCGGTGCGCGTGGGCGTCAGCCCATGTGCGGGTACCGGTAGTCGGTCGGCGGGACCAGCGTCTCCTTGATGGAGCGGGTCGAGGTCCAGCGCATCAGGTTCTGCTTGGCGCCGGCCTTGTCGTTGGTGCCGGAGGCCCGGCCACCGCCGAACGGCTGCTGGCCGACGACGGCGCCGGTGGGCTTGTCGTTGATGTAGAAGTTGCCCGCGGCGAACCGCAGCCGCTCGCAGGTGGCGACGGCCGCGGCGCGGTCCTGGGCGATGACGGCGCCGGTCAGGCCGTAGGCCGAGGCGGACTCCATCTGGTCCAGCATCGCCTCGTAGCCGCCCTCGACCGAGTCGTCGTAGACGTAGACGCCGAGGATCGGGCCGAAGTACTCGTCCTTGAAGATCTCGTTCTCCGGGTCGGTGGAGACCAGGACCGTCGGGCGGACGAAGTAGCCCACGCTGTCGTCGTAGGTGCCGCCGGCCACGACCTCGACGGTCGGGTCGGCCTTGGCGCGGTCGATCGCCGCCTTGTTCTTGGCGAACGAGCGCTCGTCGATGACGGCACCCATGAAGTGCGCCAGGTCGGTGACGTCACCCATGGTCAGGGCGTCGACCTCGGCGGCGAACTCCTCCTTGAAGCCGGCGTTCCACAGCGAGGCCGGGACGTAGGCGCGGGAGGCCGCGGAGCACTTCTGGCCCTGGAACTCGTAGGCGCCGCGGGTCATGGCGGTCTTCAGCACGGCGCGGTCGGCCGAGGGGTGGGCGACGATGAAGTCCTTGCCGCCGGTCTCGCCGACCAGCCGCGGATAGGTCTTGTACTTCTCGATGTTGGTGCCGACCGTCTTCCAGAGGTACTGGAAGGTCTTGGTCGAGCCGGTGAAGTGGATGCCGGCCAGGTCGGGGTGGGTCAGGGCCACCTCGGAGACGTCCTTGCCGTCGCCGGTGACGAGGTTGATGACGCCGGGCGGCAGGCCGGCCTCCTCCAGCAGGCGCATCAGCAGCACCGCGGCGAAGGTCTGCGTCGGGGACGGCTTCCAGACCACCACGTTGCCCATCAGGGCGGGGGCGGTGGGGAGGTTGCCGGCGATCGCGGTGAAGTTGAAGGGCGTGATCGCGTAGACGAAGCCCTCCAAGGGGCGGTGGTCCGAGCGGTTCCACACGCCGGGGGCGTTCACCGGGGGCTGCTCGGCCAGGATCTGCCGCGCGAAGTGGACGTTGAAGCGCCAGAAGTCGACCAGCTCGCAGGGGGTGTCGATCTCGGCCTGCTGGGCGGTCTTGGACTGGCCGAGCATGGTGGCGGCGGCCATCGTCTCGCGCCAGGGGCCGGCGAGCAGGTCGGCGGCCTTGAGGATGATCGCGGCACGGTCGTCGAAGGACATCGCGCGCCAGGCGGGGGCGGCGGCCAGCGCGGCGTCCACCGCGTCCTGGGCGTCCTGGACGGTGGCGTTGGCATAGGTGCCCAGGCGGGCGGAGTGGTGGTGCGGCTGCACGACGTCGAAGCGCTCACCGCCGCCCATCCGGCGCTGACCGCCGATGGTCATCGGCAGCTCGATGGGGTTGCCGGCCAGCTCCTTGAGCTTGGCCTCCAGGCGGAAGCGCTCCGGGCTGCCCGGGGCGTAGCTGTGCACCGGCTCGTTCACCGGCACGGGGACCTGGGTCACAGCGTCCATGGTGGCCGTGTCTCCTTACGCTTGCGATCGTCGTTCGCGATCGTTTCGTTGTCGTACGTCGGTGTACGTCGGTCGTGCCGAGGCCACTGCCACGGCGGGTGTCCCGGAGGGCGGCGGTGAAGACGCCGCCCCCGGAGGTTTCCCCCACTTTCAGAATCCACCCATAGGCTCTCAAAAGGGATGGTAAATCTCGCCCCAAAAGTGCCGGTCAGTAGGGGTCAGCCGCGGGTGGCCAGCGACCTCAGGAAGAAGGCCAGGTTGGCGGGGCGCTCGGCGAGCCGGCGCATGAAGTAGCCGTACCAGTCCGTCCCGTACGGGATGTAGACCCGCATCCGGTGGCCCTCCTCCACCAGGCGCCGCTGCTCCGCCTCACGGATGCCGAACAGCATCTGGAACTCGTAGTCGGCGGGCTTGCGGCCGCTGCGGTGCGCCAGCTCCTGGGCGATGGCGACCATCCGCGGGTCGTGGGACCCGACCATCGGGTAGCCCTTCCCCGCCATCAGGATCTTCAGGCAGCGCACATAGGCCCGGTCGACCTCCCGCTTGCCCTGGAACGCGACCGTCGCGGGCTCCTTGTACGCGCCCTTGACCAGCCGCACCCGGGAGCCTTCCCCGGCCAGTGCGTGGCAGTCGTCCTCGGTGCGGAAGAGGTAGGACTGGAGCACCGCGCCGGTCTGCGGGAACCGCTCGCGCAGCGTGCCGAGGATCGCCAGGGTGGAGTCGACCGTGGTGTGGTCCTCCATGTCCAGCGTCACGGTGGTGCCGGCCTCGGCGGCCGCCTCGACGACCGGGGTGACATTGCGCAGCGCGAGGTCGTGCCCGCCGGGCAGCGCCTGCCCGAAGGCGGAGAGCTTCACCGACATCTCGGCCTTGGCGCCGAGCCCCAACTCCTTGAGCGCGACGGCCAACTGGAGGTAGGCGTCGCGGTTACGGCGCGCCTCGCTCGGGTCGGTGATGTCCTCGCCGAGGTAGTCGAGGGTGACCTCCATGCCGCGGGCGGCGAGGTTGCGCACCGCCGCCATCGATTCGTCCAGGTGCTCGCCGGCGACGAACCGGTCCACCACGGGACGGGTGACCGGAGCGGCCGCGACGACGCGTCGGATGCTGTCGCTGCGCGCGGCGGCGAGAAGCACGGGACCCAGCATGGGCACCTCCACGATTCAGGGTGACAAATGCCTAGGCGGGCGCCGATCGGCAGCACGCGGCGGCAAGATGAGCCACCTGAAATTTAAGGATCTCGCCACTTTCCGGCCATCGACAGCTGTCACGCCTTCGTGGCCGGCATCTCAGACAGATGTATGAGAATGAGAGGGAGGTGACGGCAGGGACAGGAGAGGGGCTGGGCAACGGTGCGCAGTGACTACCAGCAGCTGGTGGACGAGATCTCGGCGGCGCTCGGCGCGCCGGCGACCCTGGAGGACCGGGACTTCGGATTGATCGCCTTCGGAGCCCATGAGGGCGAGGACGACGAGGTCATGGACCCGGTGCGGACCCGCTCGATCCTCCAGCGGCGGTCCTCGGCGGCGGTGCGGGCGTGGTTCGAGGCGTTCGGGATCGCCCGGGCCACCTCCCCGCTGCGGATCCCGCCGGACCCGGCGGCCGGCGTGTTCAAAGGCCGGATCTGTCTCCCGGTGCGGCACCGGGGCGTGGTGCACGGCTACGTCTGGCTGCTGGACGACGGCCATCTGACCGACCTGGAGCTGGGCGGCCGCGACACCCCGCCGGACCCACGGATGGCGCAGGCCATGGAGAGCGCCGCCCGGATCGGCGCCCTGCTGGCCGAGGAGTCCCGGGCCGGCTCCGAACTCGCCGAGGTGCTCCGGGAGTTGCTCACCTCCCGTACGGACGGCAAGGCCGCGGCCGCGGCCGGTGCGTTGCGGGACGCCCTTCGGGACACCCTCCGCTTCTCCCCCGGCACCCCGCTCACCCTGGTCGCCGTCCTCCCCTGGGACACCACCGCCAGCGATGCGGCCCCGCTGCCGGCCCTGCCCGGACTGCTCGCGGCCTGTCCGCTGCCCGCGGCGGACGCCGGGACGCCGGACCGGTCGGGCCCGGGCACCGCGGAGCCCGTGCTGGCCGCGCTGGTCCGGCTGCGCCAGACCACCTCGCTCGCCCCGGCCCACACCGCCGCCGACCATCTGCTGCGCTCACCGCGGGCCGGCAGCGCGCCCGCCGCGGCCGGCCGGGCGGGGGCCCGCCCCACCCGGGGTGCGGCCGGAATCGGCGTCCCCACAAGGGAGTTGGCCGAGCTCCCGGACTCCTGGCGGCAGGCCCTGGACGCGGCCCGTGCGGCCCGCGCCGAGCCCCGGCTCAGCCCCGTCGCCGAGTGGACCGACCTCGGCGCCTACCGCCTGCTGACCGCCCTCCCGGCCGCCGCGCCCGACCCGGCCGTCGGCCCGCTGCTCGCCCCCGCGCACGCCGAACTCGCCCGCACCGTCGAGGCGTTCCTCGACTGCGCCGGCCAGGCCGGCCGCACCGCCCAACAGCTCGGCATCCACCGCCAGACGCTCTACTACCGCCTGGGCCGGGTCGAGAAGCTCACCGGGCTGGACCTCGACGAGGGCGCGGACCGGCTGCTGCTCCACATGGCGCTGAAGGCGGCCCGCTTGTGAGCTGACCGTGCGGCCGCCGTGCGGCGGGCGGCGGGGGATGCCTGGAGTGCCCCGGGATGGCACCTGTTGGCCATCTGACAGCCGCAAACCCTTTGTCCACAGGCCCTGTTGCCGGCCGCTACCGGCAAGTAGCGTGTGCGCCGATCGAGGGTGCCCGGCCGCCGGACCGGCTCGCGGGCCCCGTCGCCCACCGCCATGTGCGGCCACTCCAGGGGGATTTGATGCACGGGATGAACCGCCGCCAGTTCGTGTCGAGGGCGTCCGCCGCGGTGGCGGGCGCGGCGCTGTGGACGGCGGCCTCCTACGACCGGGCGCTGGCGGCCACCGCCGCGCGGGCCGTGCGGACCGGGGGCACCACGCTGGAGCAGGCCGCCCGGCCGACCGGCACCGGGGCGTACAAGAGGCTGGTGGCCGGGCCCGGTTGGCCGCTGGTGGTGCGCCGCGAGCTGGCCGCCGGCAGCGCCGGGCGGGACGACCGCCGGAGGGGCCTCGCCTCGTTCGTGCAGTTCACCGACCTGCATCTGGCGGACGTCGAGTCGCCGGTGCGGTTCGAGCATCTGGCCCACCTCATCGACAGCGCGCACCGCCCGCAGGAGGCGCTGACGGTGCGCGGCGCCGCCTCCCTCGTCGAGCGGGTCAACGCGGTGCGCCAAGGCCCGTACACCGGCCGGCCGTTCGGCCTGGTCATGGCCACCGGCGACAACACCGACAACCACGAGAAGATCGAGCTCGACTGGTATCTGACGGTGATGAGCGGCGGCCGAATCACCCCCAACAGCGGCGACCCCAAGCGCTACGAGGGCGTGCAGAACTCCGGCAACGCCGCGTACTGGAACCCGGAGTCCCCGATCCGGGACGCCTACAAGGCCAAGGGCCTGCCCGAGATACCGGGCTTCCTCTCCGGCGCCACCCGCCCGTTCACCGCGCCCGGCCTCTCCGTCCCCTGGTACACCACGGTCGGCAACCACGACGACAGCATCCAGGGCACCCTGCCCGACCTCGGCCTGTTGAACGCGCTCTACACCGGCGACCGCAAGCTGGAGGGCTGCGACGACGCCACCGCGGCCAAGCTGGCCGACGCCCTGCGCAACGACCCGGGCCGCGCCGCGACGCTGCTCGGCGCGCTGCTGGCCGGCGGCGGCGCGATCCGCAAGGTCACCCCGGACGAGCGGCGCCACCCGTTCACCCCGGCCGAGTTCGCCAGGGCCCACCTGGACCCGGCGCACACCGGCCCCGGCCCGGTGGGCCACGGCTTCACCTCCGACGCGGCGGCCAGCGGCCGGCTCTACTACACCCTCCCGCTCGCCGAGGGCGTCCTCGGCATCAGCCTGGACACCACCAACCGGGCCGGCTGGGCGGACGGTTCGCTCGGCACCGAGCAGTTGCACTGGCTGGAGTCGACGCTGAAGGCGCACAGCAGCCGCTGGTACGACGCCGACGGCCGGGTGGTGCGCGGCAGCGGGGGCGACGCGCTGATCGTGCTGTTCAGCCACCACACCAGCGCCACCATGGGCAATCTGCTGCCCGACCCCTACCGCCCGTTCGAGGGGCGACACGACGGCACGGCGCTGGTCGCCCTGTTGCAGCGGTTCCCCAACGTCGTCGCGTGGGTCAACGGCCACACCCACGAGAACCGCATCACCCCGCACGCGCACGCCGTTCCCGAGCGCGCCTTCTGGGAGATCAACACCGCCTCGCACGTGGACTATCCGCAGCACGCCCGGATCATCGAGCTGGCCGACAACGGCGACGGGACGCTCTCCCTGTTCACCACCCTGATCGAGTCCGCCGCCCCGTACGCCGCCTCCGCCACCGACACCTCGGACGCCGGACTCGCCGCCCTGTACCGCGAGTTGTCCTACAACGACCCCTACGCCACCCCGGACGCCAAGCTGGGCGCGCCCGCCGACCACAACACCGAGCTGCTGCTGGCCCGCCCGGGGAGGTGAGCCCCGCGCGGGCCGATCCGGCTCGGCGCCGCCGGTCCGGTTTTCAGCGCGTCCGGCCGGTGTCCGGTCCGCCGCGCTCGGTGCCCCGCCTGGTCTGGGTGCCGTCGTCGAACTCCAGCGTCTCCCTGCGGACTTCGGCGGTGACCTCGCGCTGCTCGGTGACCCGCTCGGTCTCCAGTCGGACCCGCTCGACCGGCACGGTCCGCTTGTTGATCACCGGCTGTTCCTCGTGCAGCACGACCTCGACCTGGCCCTCGCCGATCTGCGGCCCGCCGCGCCCGGCCCGTCGGTCCTCCTCGGTGATCTGCTCGCGGACCACCCGGACCTCCTCGTGGCTGACCGGCACGGTGCGGTGCACGTCCTCGGTGACCACGTGCTTGCGCAGATGGGCCCGGCCGGACTCGTGCTCCTCGGTGCCGATCTCGACCCGCTCCTCGGACAGCACGATCTCGGTGGTGCCCTCCGCCTCGCGGGCCGCGTCCGTCTCGTCCCGGCCGCGCGAGTGAGCCATCGGCCGCTGGGCGCCCGAAGTCCTCGCGTCGGTCAGCTTGTTGCGTTCGCCGCCGGCGCGGGTGCGGTGCTGGATCGGGGCGTCCGCCGCCGCCCGGCGCCGGATGTCGGCCGCGCCCGCGCTCTGCCCGCCGGTGGTCCCGCTGGTCACGGTCGGCCGGGACGAGGCGACGCCCGGCCCGGTGGTCCGCCCCACCGCGCCCGCGGCACCGGCCGCCCCCGCCGCGCCGGTCGTGCCCGTCGTATTGGTCGTGCCCGTCGTACCGGTCGTGCCCGTTGTGCCCGGCCGGATCAGCCCGTAGTGGCGGTAGAGCCGCTCCTCCTCGGAGGGGTCGAGGTGCCCCTCGGCGTCGATCCGCGGCGCGTCCTTGATCGTCTCCTTGGCGTGCGGGACGTGCAGTTCGTCGCCCAGCCGCCGGGCCCCGGCCAGCGGCACAAAGGTCTCCTTCATCCCGAACAACCCGGTCCGCACGGTGATCCACTCCGGCTCGTTGGTGGCGTCGTCGCGGTAGACCTGCTGGACGACGCCCACCTTCGCGCCCTCCGCGTCCACCACGTGCAGTCCGGTCAGACTCTGCGGAGTGCCACCCAGGGGTGCGTTCATGGCGTCCTGCCTCCTTCCGCGCGCACCTCCTCTGTGGGACACGCGCAGTTCCCATTGCGCGCCGCGAACGCCACCCCAGCGACTCGGGGAGCTCGGCGGCCACCGGTCCCGGCGGCCCCTCGACGCTGCTCAGGGGGCGTCCGCCAGCCGCCCTCCCTAGCCCAAACGAGTGAATGGTTGCGGGGGCAGCCAGCCCGCGCGCCCCGGCCGCCGCCTGCGTACGATGCCCGGCACGACCGCGGGCCCGGCCCCCGCTCGAAGCGGGGACCGGGCCCGTTGACCTGCGCGGAGCGCGGTGGCGTCAGTGGGTGAGGTTCACCGCGCGCACCGAGCTCGCGCCGATCTCGTCGGAGATCTCGGCCAGCACGTTCGCCGGAATGGTGTCGTCGACGGTCAGCACCACCATCGCCTCGCCGCCGACGTCGGCGCGGGAGACCTGCATGCCGCCGATGTTGATGCCCGCCTCGCCCAGGATCCGGCCGACGGTGCCGACCACGCCGGGGCGGTCGGTGTACCGCAGGAACGCCATGTGGTCGGCGAGCGCGAGGTCGATGGAGTGCTCCCCCACCGCGACGACCTTCTGGACGTTCTTGTGGCCGGCCAGGGTGCCGGAGATCGACACCTCCTCGCCGCCCGCGAGCGTGCCGCGGACGGTGACCACGTTGCGGTGCTCGGGCGACTCGCTGCTGGTGGTCAGCCGCACCTCGACGCCGCGCTCCTGCGCGAACAGCGGGGCGTTGACGTAGGACACCGTCTCGTCCACGACGTCCTCGAACACGCCCTTGAGCGCGGAGAGTTCGAGCACCTTCACGTCGTGCTGGGTGATCTCGCCGTACACCTCGACGTCGAGCCGCAGGGCGACCTCGCCGGCGAGCGCGGTGAAGATCCGGCCCAGCCGCTCGGCCAGCGGCAGCCCCGGCTTGACGTCCTCGGCGATCACGCCGCCCTGGACGTTGACCGCGTCCGGCACCAGCTCGCCGGCGAGCGCCAGCCGCACCGACTTGGCGACCGCGATGCCCGCCTTCTCCTGCGCCTCGCCCGTGGAGGCGCCGAGGTGCGGGGTGCACACGACCTGGTCGTAGGCGAACAGCGGGGAGTCGGTGCACGGTTCGACGGCGTACACGTCCAGGCCCGCGCCGGCGACCCGGCCCTCCTTGAGCGCGCTGGCCAGCGCCGCCTCGTCGACGATCCCGCCGCGGGCGGCGTTGACGATCCGGACGCTCGGCTTGACCTTGTGCAGCGCCTCGTCGCCGATCAGGCCGAGGGTCTCGGGGGTCTTGGGGAGGTGGACGGTGATGAAGTCCGAGACCTCCAGCAGCTCGTCCAGGGTCAGCAGCTTGACGCCCATCTGCGCGGCGCGGGCCGGCTGCACATAGGGGTCGTAGGCGACGACCTTCATGCCGAAGGCGGACATCCGCTGGGCGACCAGGACGCCGATCCGGCCGAGGCCGACCACGCCGAGGGTCTTCTCGCTGAGCTCGACGCCGGTGTACTTGCTGCGCTTCCACTCGCCGTTCTTCAGCGCGGTGTTGGCCTGCGGGATGTTGCGGGCGGTGGCGACCAGCAGGCCGCAGGCGAGCTCGGCGGCGGTGACGATGTTGGAGGTCGGGGCGTTGACGACCATCACGCCGGCCTTGGTGGCGGCGGAGACGTCGACGTTGTCCAGACCCACGCCGGCGCGCGCGATGACCTTCAGCTTCTTGGCGGCGGCGATCGCCTCGGCGTCGACCTTCGTCGCACTGCGCACGAGGATGGCGTCGACGTCGGTGATGGCGGGCAGCAGTTCGGCACGGTCGGCGCCGTTGCAGTGCCGGATCTCGAAGTCCGGGCCGAGGGCGTCGACGGTGGCCGGCGACAGTTCCTCGGCGATCAGTACAACGGGTTTACCGGGGTTGGCAGTGCTCACGTGGTCTTCAGTCCTCACTAGTCCTTCGCGGACGGCCGTCCCGACGGCCGAAGGCGGTGAAGGGGGAAAAGCCGCGTGGAAGACGCACGACGCTGTGAGCCTGACGCGCTTGTGACGAGCAGTGTAGTGGCGGGGCACGGAACGGTCTGTGCCGTTGCGTAAGGATCACCCATGCGTGGTTCTACGCGGTGGACAAGGCGGTGCGGGGGTGCGGCGGCATGCGGACGAGGGGGCCGCGAACGGTGTCGCGACCCCCTCGTCCGATGGCTCACGCCTCGTCGTCCACCCAGCTCATGAGCTTGCGCAGCTCCTTGCCTGTGGTCTCCAGCAGGTGGTTCTCGTCGGCCTTCTTGTACTCGTTGTACTTCGGCAGGCCGGCCTTGTACTCCGCCATCCAGTTGTTGGCGAAGGTGCCGTCCTGGATCTCGGCGAGCACCTTCTTCATCTCGGCCTTGGTGGCGTCGGTGATGATCCGCGGGCCGGTGACGTAGTCGCCCCACTCGGCGGTCTCGGAGATCGACCAGCGCATCTTCTCCAGGCCGCCCTCGTACATCAGGTCCACGATCAGCTTCAGCTCGTGGAGGCACTCGAAGTAGGCGATCTCCGGCTGGTAGCCCGCCTCGACGAGGGTCTCGAAGCCGGCCTTGACCAGGGCGGCGGCGCCGCCGCAGAGCACCGCCTGCTCACCGAACAGGTCGGTCTCGGTCTCCTCGGTGAAGGTGGTCTTGATGACGCCGGCGCGGGTGCCGCCGATGCCCTTGGCGTAGGAGAGCGCCAGGTCGAACGCCTTGCCGCTGGCGTCCTGCTCGACGGCGGCGATGCACGGAACGCCGCGGCCCTCCTCGTACTGACGGCGGACCAGGTGGCCCGGGCCCTTGGGGGCGACCATGCAGACGTCCACGCCGGCCGGGGCCTTGATGAAGCCGAAGCGGACGTTCAGGCCGTGGCCGAAGAACAGCGCGTCGCCGTCCTTGAGGTGGTCCTTGATGGACTCCTCGTAGACGTCGGCCTGGATCGGGTCCGGCACCAGGATCATGATGACGTCGGCCTCGGCGGCGGCCTCGGCGGGCGTCACCACGCGCAGGCCCTGCTCCTCGGCCTTGGCCTTCGACTTGGAGCCCTCGTGCAGACCGACGCGCACGTCGACGCCCGAGTCGCGCAGGGACAGCGCGTGGGCGTGACCCTGGCTTCCGTAGCCGATGACCGCCACCTTGCGGTTCTGGATGATGGACAGGTCGGCGTCGTCGTCGTAGAACAGCTCGGCCACTTCGGGTATCTCCTTGGTTCTCGCGGGTGCCCACACAGTATGTCGGGCGGTGTGGGGAAGGTTGGTTACGTCTCGCCATGCGGTCCGGTGGGGCCGCGGCGGACGGTGGGTCAGGCCGTGCGGTCCAGCGCGCGCAGCGAGCGGTCGGTGATGGACCGGGCGCCACGCCCTATCGCGATGGTGCCGGACTGCACCAGTTCCTTGATGCCGAACGGCTCCAGCATCCGGAGCATCGCCTCCAGCTTGTCGCTGGAGCCGGTGGCCTCGATCGTGACGGCTTCCGGGGAGACGTCCACCGTCTTGGCGCGGAAGAGCTGGACGATCTCGACGATCTGCGAGCGGGTCTCGTTGTCGGCGCGGACCTTCACCAGGACCAGCTCGCGCTGGATCGCCGAACCGGGCTCCAGCTCAACGATCTTGAGCACGTTGACCAGCTTGTTGAGCTGCTTGGTGACCTGCTCCAGCGGCAGCGACTCGACGCTGACCACGATGGTGATGCGGGAGATGTCGGGGTGCTCGGTGACGCCGACCGCCAACGAGTCGATGTTGAAGCCGCGGCGGGAGAACAGCGCGGCGATCCGGGCGAGGATGCCGGGGGTGTTCTCCACCAGGACGGAGAGCGTGTGCTTGGACATGTCGTCTTCTCTCTATCTTCCGTGCGTCCGTTGACGTCCTGGCTGTCAGTCGTCCTCGTTGTCGCCGAAGTCCGGGCGGACGCCCCGGGCGGCCATCACCTCGTCGTTGGAGGTGCCGGCGGCGACCATCGGCCACACCTGGGCGTCCTCGTGGACGATGAAGTCCACCACGACCGGGCGGTCGTTGATGGCGTTGGCCTCCTCGATGACCTTGTCCAGGTCGGCGGGGTCCTCGCAGCGCAGCGCGGCGCAGCCCATCGCCTCGGCCAGCTTGACGAAGTCCGGGACGCGGGTGCCGCGGGCTTCGGGGTTGATGTCCTCGGGGCCGGAGTGCAGCACGGTGTTGGAGTAGCGCTGGTTGTAGAAGAGGGTCTGCCACTGGCGGACCATGCCCAGCGCGCCGTTGTTGATGATCGCGACCTTGATCGGGATGTTGTTGAGCGCGCAGGTGACCAGTTCCTGGTTGGTCATCTGGAAGCAGCCGTCGCCGTCGATCGCCCAGACCGTGCGGTCCGGCTTGCCGGCCTTGGCACCCATCGCGGCGGGCACGGCGTAGCCCATGGTGCCGGCGCCGCCGGAGTTCAGCCACGTGGCGGGCTGCTCGTAGTCGATGAAGTGCGCGGCCCACATCTGGTGTTGGCCGACGCCGGCGGCGAAGATGGTGCCCTCCGGGGCGAGTTTGCCGACCCGCTCGATGACCTGCTGCGGGGAGAGGCTGCCGTCGTCGGGCAGCTCGTAGCCGAGCGGGTAGGTCTCGCGCCAGCGGTTGAGGTCCTTCCACCAGGCCGCGTATCCCGTGCGGGCGGCCTCGCCCTTGTGGCCGGCGTCGAACTCCGCCTGGACCGCGACGATCAGGTCGGCGATGACCTCGCGGGCGTCGCCGACGATCGGCACGTCCGCGGCGCGGTTCTTGCCGATCTCGGCGGGGTCGATGTCGGCGTGCACGACCTTGGCGCCCGGGGCGAAGGAGTCCAGCTTGCCGGTGACCCGGTCGTCGAAGCGGGCGCCGAGGGTGATCAGCAGGTCCGCCTTCTGGAGCGCGGCGACGGCGGTGACCGCACCGTGCATGCCCGGCATGCCCACGTGCTGGGGGTGGGTGTCGGGGAAGGCGCCCAGCGCCATCAGGGTGGTGGTGACCGGGGCGCCGGTCAGCTCGGCGAGCACCTTCAACTCGGCGGTGGCGCCGGCCTTGAGGACGCCGCCGCCGACGTAGAGGACCGGGCGCTTGGACTCGACGATCAGCCGGGCGGCCTCGCGGATCTGCTTGGCGTGCGGCTTGGTGACCGGGCGGTAGCCGGGCAGGTCGGTGTGGGGCGGCCAGACGAAGGTGGTCCGCGCCTGGAGGGCGTCCTTGGCGATGTCGACCAGGACCGGTCCGGGGCGGCCGGTGGAGGCGACGTGGAACGCCTCGGCGATCGTCTTGGGGATGTCGGCCGGGTCGGTGACCAGCCAGTTGTGCTTGGTGATCGGCATGGTGATGCCGCAGATGTCCGCCTCCTGGAAGGCGTCGGTGCCGATCGACTTGGAGGCGACCTGGCCGGTGATCGCGACCAGCGGGACGGAGTCCATGTGCGCGTCGGCGATCGGGGTGACGAGGTTGGTGGCGCCCGGCCCGGACGTCGCCATGCAGACCCCGACCTTGCCGGTGGCCTGGGCGTATCCGGTGGCGGCGTGCCCCGCGCCCTGCTCGTGCCGCACCAGCACGTGCCGCACCTTCGAGGAGTCCATCATCGGGTCGTAGGCGGGAAGGATCGCACCGCCGGGGATGCCGAACACGGTGTCGGCCCCGACCTCCTCCAGCGAACGAATGAGGGACTGCGCGCCCGTGACGTGCTCGACGGTCGCGGGCTGCTGCGATCCGCCGGAGTTACGGGTCCGCGGCTGCGGATGGTGGGCCCCGGTGGCCTGCTCGGTCATCTGCGTCTCTTCTCGAAGCTGAGGGTTTTTGACGGATTTGTGAGGTTGCGGTGCAACAAAAAACCCCTCGTGCCATGAGGCAAGCGAGGGGAGCGCGTCGGTGTGGTCAGCCGGGTTCGTCAGGGTCCCAGCGTTAGCCGACGCGCTTTCCAAGTACGAGAATTCGGGTGCGCATGGCACTGACCCTCCCCCTCACGTGCACTGAGTGTCAAGTGGGTGGGACAGAGGTCTCACTATTTGGGCGCAATGGCGGGTGGACCAGCGCATCCGCCCCCGCGACCGCCGCCCGCCGGGCCGGTCGGCTGCCGCTGAGCACCACCGCGCGGCCCTGGCCCGTGAGGTCCGGTACCGGGTAGCTGCCGCGGGTCAGCGCCCGGCGCAGCCGGGGTTCGTCCAGGGGACCGGAGAAGGCGAGGCCCATGCCGTGCGTGCACCCCATCGAGCGCAGCGCCAGCACCTGTTCGGGCAGGTCGACGCCCTCGGCGACCGAGCGCATGCCGAGGTCGGAGGCGATCCGCAGCAGCCCGGCGGTGATCTTGTGCTCCCGGGGGGACTCCACCACCCCGTCGATCAGCCCGCGGTCCAGCCGCAGCACGTCGATCGGGAGCCGGCGCAGCGCGCTCATCGCGGCGCACCCGCTGCCGAAGCCGTCCAGCGCGATCCGCACGCCGAGCCGGCGCAGCGCGACCAGCCGCCGCTCCAGGTCGTCGAGCGAAATCCGGGGGTCGCTCTCGGACAGCTCCAACACGAGGGCGCCGGAGGGCAGACCGTGCCGGGCGAGCAGCGCCTCGATGGCCTTGGGGGTCAGGGCGCGGTCCAGCAGCCGGCGGGCGGAGAGCCGGACCGCGACCGGGACCGGGTGGCCGGCGAGGTGTCGGGCGGCGGCCTGCGCGACCGCCTCCTCAAGCTGCCAGCGGCCCAACTCGGCGGCGCGCTCGCCGCCTTCGTCGGTGAGCCGACCGCGGTCGCCGACCCGGAGGAACTCGGCCGGGGTGAAGAATATGCCCTCGGCCGACCGCCACCGGGCGTGCGCGGCGACCGCGGTGATCTTGCCGCTGGCGAGCTCGACCACCGGCTGGTGCTGGAGCGCGAACTCGCCGTCCTGCAAGGCGGTCCGGAGCTTGCTGGCGAGCTCGGCGCGGTGCGCGACCTCGTCCTGCATCTGCGGGGCGTAGAGCTCGACCCGACCCTTGCCGGCCTGCTTGGCGCGGTACATCGCCAGGTCGGCGTTGCGCAGCAGGGCCGAGGGGCTGATGCCCGGCTCGGCGAAGGCGACGCCGATGCTGGCCGCGACCCGGACGTCCCGGCCGTCGATACGGTACGGCTCGGAGAGCCTCAGGCGCAGCCGGTCGGCGATCTCCAGGATGCGGAACTCCCGGGCCGCGGGGTCGCGGGTGCCGTCGCCGGTGATGAGCGCGGCGAACTCGTCGCCGCCGAGGCGGGCCGCTATGTCCCCGGCCCGCACCGACTCGGCGAGCCGCCGGGCTGCCTGGATCAGCAGTTCGTCGCCGGCCTGGTGGCCGATGGTGTCGTTGACCTGCTTGAAGCCGTCGAGGTCGATGTAGAGCACGGCGGTGTCGTGGTCGGTGGACCGGCGGCCGGTGACGGCCTTGGTGACCCGCTCGGTGAACAGCGCGCGGTTGGGCAGGTCGGTGAGCGCGTCGTGCGAGGCGTTGTGCTGGAGCTGGGCCTGGAGCCGGACGCGCTCGGTGACGTCGCGGGAGTTGAAGATCAGGCCGCCGTGGTGGCGGTTGACCGTGGACTCCACGTTCAACCATCCGTCACAGCCGCCGGCGCGCTGACCGCCGGCCCGGAAGCGGCACTCGATCCGGGTGGTCGGCTCGGCCTCGGGCGAGGCGGCGAGGAACCGGCGGACCTCGTGGACCACCCGTCCCAGGTCCTCGGGGTGGATCAGCGAGGCGAGTTCGGAGCCGACCAGCTCCTCGGCGTCCCGGCCGTAGACGCCGGCGGCGGCCGGGCTCACGTACCGCAGCACACCGGTCGGCGCGGCGATCATGATGACGTCGCTGGAGCCCTGGACCAGGGAGCGGAAGTGGTTCTCCTTCTGGGCGAGTTCCTGGGTGAGGGTGATGTTGTCGAGCAGCATGATGCCCTGCCGGACGACCAGGGCCAGCACGACCGTGCAGCCGGTGAAGAGCACCACGCGGTCGATGCGCCGGCCGTCCAGGACGTTGGTGAGGATGCCCAACGTGCAGACGGCGGCGGCCAGATACGGCGTCAGGGCGGCCAGCGAGCCCGCGATCGGGCGGCTGCCGGGCGTCTGCGGGCGGTTCAGCTGCCCGGTGGGGCCGGCGGGCGCGGTGGCGTCCGCGCCGGGCCGGCGGCCCACCCACGGGGCGTACGCGAAGAGCAGCGAGCCGGCGAACCAGCCGGCGTCCAGGATCTGGCCGGAGCGGTAGTGGTCGTGCAGCAGCGGGGAGCTGAACAGCGCGTCGCACAGCACCGTCAACGCCAGTGCGGCGATCGCGGTGTTGATCGCGGAGCGGTGCACGGACGAGCGCCGGAAGTGCAGCGCCAGGACCATGCTGACCAGGACGATGTCCAGCAGCGGATAGGCCAGCGAGAGCGCACCCTCCGCGACCGAGTGGCCGGTGAAGTGCGCGGTGTGCGCGAGCGCCAGGCTCCAGGAGAGGGTGAGCAGCGAGCCGGCGATCAGCCAGGCGTCGAGCCCGAGACAGACCCAACCGGCCCGGGTCACCGGCCGCTTGGCGAGCACCAGCAGGCCGACGATGGCCGGCGGCGCGAACAGCAGGAAGCAGAAGTCGGCCATCGACGGGCTGGGGACCGGGGCCTGTCGGACGACCTCGTAGTAGCCCCAGACGCCGTTGCCGAGCCCGGCCATCCCGGAGGAGACGGCGAACAGGACCCAGGCGGGGCGGAAGGGCGTGGCGTACCGGCGGGCGTAGAGACCGCAGGAGACGGCGGCGATCAGGGCGGCCAGGCTGAGCCCGAAGTCCCCCATGATCCCGGCCAGTCGCGGTGAGCCCCAGCCCATCGCGGAGCCGACGGCGTAGCCGCCGCAGACGACGGCCAGCACGATCTGCGGGACCGGGCTCGGGGTGCTGCCGGTCTGCGCGGGCGGACGGGACAGCATCGCCCCCGGGGCGCTCACTGTGCTCTTCCGTTCACCCGGGCCGGACCGCGTCGGGGTCGGTGCATGCGGGGCCCCGACGGCATTCCTGCGGGCGGTCGTGGATCGCGCATCTCGCGGATCATCCATCGGCAGTGCATCGCCCGTCGCCCCCCTCGGTTCCGGATCTTTCGTGTCGCGCCGTGACGATCCCGGCGCTTTCCCCGCTCGGACGATACACCAGACCGTCACTCAGGGACATAGCGCCTCTACGGAGCGTGACATCGAGGGGATTTGTAGATACAGAGAGCAGTCTTACGGACTCGTAGAGCGATCCACTTCGGATTCCGGTGCGGTGGCGACGACGTGCCGGACGGGCTCGCCGGCCGCGAAAAGTGCCAACTGGGCTTGCAGCAGCCGCTTCGCACGGGGCAGGAAGGCAGAACTGGGGCCCCCGACGTGTGGAGTGACGAGCAAGCCGGGAGCGCGCCACAGCGGATGGTCGGCGGGCAACGGTTCCGGATCGGTCACGTCGAGGGCGGCGCGCAGCCGCCCCGACTCCAGTTCGGCGAGGAGCGCGGCGGTGTCGACGACCGCTCCCCGGGCGATGTTCACCAGCAGTGCGCCGTCCTTCATCCGGGCCAGAAAATCACGTCCTACCAGGCCACGGGTGGCTTCGGTCAGCGGAGTTGCGAGGATGACGACATCCGCGGCGGGCAAGAGGGCGGACAGCTCAGACAGTGGATGCACCGGACCGCGCACGGTGTCACGTGCGGTGCGCGCGATGCGTGTGACCCGCGCGCATTCAAAAGGTGTGAGCCGGTCTTCGATGGCACGGCCGATCGAACCATAGCCCACAATGAGGACCGACTTGTCGGCGAGCGCAGGGCGGAACTCCGGCCGCCACGCGCCCACTTCCTGGGCCCGGACGAATTCCGGGATGCCGCGCAGCGCCGCCAACGTCAGCGTGAGCGCCAACTCCGCCGTGCTGGCGTCGTGCAGCCCGCGGGCGTTGCACAACTGGGCACCGGGCGGCATCCGGTCCAGCCCCGGAAGCAGGTTGTCGACCCCGGCCGTGAGGGTCTGCACCACCCGCACCCGGCTCATCCGCGCCAACGGACGCAGACAGACGTCGACCGGCTTCATGTACGGAACGGCGTAGAAGACGCAGCGGGCGGGGTCGGCGGGGTACTCGGGATCGGCGTCCCAATGGACGTAATTCAGCCCCTCCGGAAGGCCGTCGATCTCACCGGGCGGGATCGGGAGCCAGATGTCGCCGGGGGTGGAGTGCGGTTCTGCGGTTGCCATGGCCCGAGGCTATGCGAAGAGACGTTTGGTTCAGACGTTAGTTTGGTCTGGCCCTTGAACGGGGGCGAGGGGACGGAGGCACGACCAGGTGGAGCGCAGGACAATCGGCGCGGCGGCCTTGGAGGTGGGCGCGATCGGCCTCGGCTGCATGCCGATGAGCTGGGGGTACAGCGCGTCGCAGCGCAGCGGCGAGGGCTCGCTGCGGGCGCTGCACGCCGCGCTCGACCGGGGGTGCAGCCTGTTGGACACCGCGGACATGTACGGCCCGTTCACCAACGAGCTGTTGGTGGGACGGGTGCTCAAGGAACGCCGCGCGGACGCCTTCGTCTCCACCAAGTGCGGACTGCTCGCCGGCGACCAACACATCGTCGCCAACGGGCGGCCCGGCTACATCAAGCGCGCCTGCGACGCGTCGCTGCGCCGGCTCCAGACCGACCACATCGACCTCTACCAACTCCACCGCGCGGACCCCGAAGTACCCATCGAGGAGACCTGGGGGGCGATGGCGGAGCTGGTGGCGGCCGGCAAGGTGCGCTCCCTGGGGCTGTGCGCGGTGGGCGCCCGGGCCGCGCGGACCTGGCGCGGCCCGCGGGCGGCCCGGACCGGGCCCGACGGCCGGGCGTTTCGCCGCCCCGGCCTGCACGACGGCACCCTGCGCCAACTGGAGCGCATCCAGCAGGTGTTCCCGGTCAGCAGCGTGCAGGCCGAGCTGTCCGTCTGGGCCGCCGAGGCACTGCTCGAACTGCTCCCGTGGTGCGAGTCGCGCGGCGTGGGCTTCCTGGCCGCGATGCCGCTCGGCAACGGCTTCCTGACCGGCACCCTCACCCCCGGCCAGGGCTTCGAACCGGAGGACATACGGGCCCGACACCCGCGCTTCACCGCCGAGATGATGGCCGCCAACCAGCCGGTGGTGGCCGGCCTGCGCCGCGTGGGCGCGCGCCACGGGGCCACCCCCGGGCAGGTCGCACTCGCCTGGGCCCTCGCCCAGGGCCGCCACGTGGTCCCTATCCCGGGCACGAAGAAGGAACGGTGGGCGGCGCAAAACGCCAACGCGGCGGAGCTGGTATTGACCTCGGAGGATCTCCGGGAGATCGCCGCGTTGCCCGCGGCGCGGGACTCCTGGTACTAACCCGCACGTTGTCGGCCGGTCCGCTGCGCTTGGCTGGCATCCCACGTGGTTGGCTTTCCCGCCGTGCGGGTTGCTGTTGTTTGCGCCTTGCGGCGCTGGCGGTGCCGCTGCGCGGGGCGGGGCGAGTTGTGTCCGCTGCGCGGGGCTGTTGGGTGCGGTGACGGGCCTCCGGGGTGGGGGTGCCAGACTGCTTCGCTTTACGTCTGGCACCCCCACCCCTCCGGCCCCTCCCCACCCCGGGGGGGGGGGGAAAAAACGG